>JBBQPP010000057.1:0-13344 GCA_038217255.1 Bacteroidales bacterium
GAAAAGAATGTGATTGAAAAAGAAGGTGGACTTTTAGGCATTGGGAAAACGTTAACACTGAAAAAAGACTTTAACCGCGATTATTTCACAAAAATTGATATCCGCGAGTTTAAACAATTGACGATGAAAGCAAAAAAAGCGGAAGTGCTTACCAATCACCCGGCTGATTCGTATCACCTCTCCGGAACAAAAACAGTTGACGCTCTGGTTATAGACAAATCGAATGAATTCTGGAAAGCTTCGAAATATTTGGTGGTAGTAATAGAATAAAAAATATAAAAGGCTCCTGAAACGGAGCCTTTTTCTTGCCTTCCTGTCTAATTTGCCTTTTAATTTTTCTAATGCGTAATGCGAGTTAAAATGGTAAAAAACCCCTTATCCATTAACTTCAATATTACAGCAATTACCTGGAATGCCCCGATGTTTAATGAGCTTTCTTTTTTCACTCTCTACTCAATTTGAACAATAAGAAAAATCATATTTTGTTTAACTATATTCGTCTATAATTGAACATTACTGCAATTTCGGTGTTGTGTCTGTATGGCAAAAAAGAAAACAGAAACACCAATAGATGTCATGTCGGCATATATGAAATTTGTGCTTGAACATGGCGAAAGACCCAAAAGTATTTATTTGTTCGCACAGCAATTGGGCATTAAAGAGAATGAATTTTATGAGCAGTTTGCATCATTTGAAATGATTGAAAAAACCATTTTTAAAGCGTTTTTTGATAATACCAAAACATTGTTGGACAAAAATGATGAATTTCAAACCTTCGATGCACAAAACAAATTGCTCAGTTTTTATTTTACCTTTTTCGAGGTATTAAAAGCGAATCGCAGCTATGTGGTTTTTGCGCTGGAAAATGAGAAGAACAAATTGAAATTGCTTTCTACCCTTTCGGAACTTAAAAAGGCTTTTCGCGAATTTATCAAGGAAATTGGTATTGAAACGATTGACCTCAAGCAAGAAAAAATGGAAAAATTCAAAAACCGGGGGATTTTGGAATGGACCTGGGCGCAATTGATTTTCACCATTAAATTTTGGATAGAAGATGATTCTGCAGGATTTGAAAAAACAGATGTTTTTATTGAAAAATCAATTACCACAGGGTTTGCTCTGTTGGATAGTTCAACCCTTCACAAGGTGTTTGACCTGGGTAAATTTCTTTTTAAAGAAAAATTAATGGCAAACTAATGGAGACAATAGACCGGATTCCCACTTCAAAAATACAACGCGCCTCAAAAATTCTTCAAACCGGGGCAAAAGTTGGTGTAAATTATCTCAAATATTATGGCGATAAACTGTCATCGGGCGAAGATGATGCAAGGGAAAAATTGAATAATTCCAATGCCAGCGATATTTACGATGGTTTAAAAAACCTGAAAGGAAGCGCGCTTAAAGTAGCTCAAATGTTGAGCATGGAGAAAAATATTTTGCCAAAAGCATATGTCGATAAATTTTCGCTTTCGCAATTTTCGGTTCCTCCGCTTTCAGCTCCGCTGGTACAAAAGACTTTCAAAAAATATTTTGGAAAAGCGCCAAATGAAATATTTGACACATTTAATTCTACTTCAATTAATGCAGCAAGTATTGGGCAGGTGCACCAGGCTGAAAAATACGGGAAAAAACTGGCTGTGAAAATTCAATATCCGGGTGTTTCGGAAAGCATAAGCAGCGACCTGGCAATGATTAAACCATTAGCCATGAAAATGTTTAATATACAGGGAAAAGGGTCGGATGTTTATTTTAAGGAAGTCGAAGAGAAACTGATGGATGAGACCAACTACCTTTTGGAAGTTCATGAAAGCCTTGAAATGGCCAAAGCCTGCCGCCATATTGAAAATCTTAAATTCCCGGATTATTATAAAGAACTTTCGTCGGAGCGAATTATTACGATGGATTGGATGGAGGGCGAACATGTGTCGGAGTTTGCCGCCCACAATCAAGATAAAGACCTGGCCAACAAGCTGGGACAAGCACTTTGGGATTTTTACATGTACCAGATTCATCATTTGAAAAAATTCCATGCCGACCCTCATCCCGGTAATTTTTTAGTTTCGGCAGACAGAAAATTAACCGTATTGGATTTTGGTTGCATCAAGGGCATACCCGATGAATTTTATGTGCCCTATTTTGAATTGTCACATAGGGAGAACTTAGATAATCCGGTTCTTTTTAAGTCTAAACTTTACGAATTGGAAATCCTCCGTGCTGATGATAGCCCGCAAGAGCTTGATTTTTTTGTTGCTATGTTTCATCAGTTATTAAGCTTGTTCACGCAACCCTTCCAAAATGAAACTTTCGACTTTTCCAATTCTTCATTTTTTACGCATCTGAGCGAATTAGGTGCCCAATATTCTAAAAACACCGAACTCCGGAATATGAATGGGAACAGGGGGTCAAGACACTTTATTTATGTTAATCGCACATTTTTTGGCTTGTATAACTTAATGCACATGCTGAAAGCGGATAACATTAAGATAAACAATTATATGCCACAAAAAATGGAAAGGAAAGTAGCATGAAGTATTTAATAATCGGGGGTTCATCAGGAATTGGGAAAACCCTGGCAGAACTGCTGGCAGCCGAAGGTAACGATGTTTTTGCCACATTTTTTAAATCCGAATTAAGTTCAGGTGATATTCATTTTCAGTACCTCGATGTAACTGCAGATGTAATTGAACTCGAAAATTTACCCGAAGTGCTTGATGGAGTGGTTTATTGTCCTGGAAGTATCAATTTGCTGCCGTTCCATAGATTTAAAGCTGAGGATTTTGTAAAAGATTATCTGTTGCAAGTGGTGGGGGCTGTAAAAGTTATTCAGGCCATTTTGCCCAATTTAAAAAAATCAAAACAGGCATCAATTGTCCTTTTTTCAACGGTGGCAGTGCAATCGGGGTTCACATTTCACTCACAGGTGGCGGCATCAAAGGGAGCTATCGAAGGACTAACGAGATCACTCGCAGCCGAATTTGCGCCCCAAATCAGGGTGAATGCAATTGCACCCTCTTTAACTCAAACACCCCTGGCAGAAAAGTTGCTTAATACCGACCAAAAAGCAGAAGCCAATGCAAGCAGGCATCCATTAAAACGCATTGGCCAAACGCATGACATTGCCCAAATGGCAGTTTTCCTGCTTTCCGAAAAATCAAGCTGGGTTACGGGGCAAATAATGCATGTGGATGGCGGTATTTCGAGCATTAAAGGGTAGCGATGTCAAAAACTAAAATCAAAACACAAACGATATGTTAAATTTATTTAAGAAAGATCCTGCTCAGCGTTTAACAAAAGAATATGACAAGCTAATGGAAGATGTCTATATTTTGTCGCGGACAAACCGGAAGTTAGCCGATCAAAAATATGCCGAAGCCGAAGTTGTGATGAAAAAGATAGAAGGTTTAAAATTGTCGTAATCCCTCATGAAGTTCTTGCAGCGTGAGCTTAATGTAATACACAAACTGAACGTTAGTCAAATTTCCTCCAGCCCCATAACACAAAACCCTGGTTTGAGACCAAAGTCTTCGGCTTCGCTGCCCTTAAGTACGTATGTAATTTTTCGGCGAAGTGTTCGCCCTGTATAGTTTTGATTGTGAGGGTTGTATTCGCGAAGCAGAAGTTCGTCTCCGGTTAAAAACCCTCGGTCGTTTTTTCGGAGTTCAAAAGGTTTTTCGCCACTTTCCACCAGTCGAAAATATTCTTCCCAGGTTTTCAGTTCGTGTAACATAATTATAAAGCATTAAAATTATTCAGGAATTCTCCAGCTAAAACCCAAAGCCAGGTATTTCATCTTGTTATTAAGTCCAGCGCCAAAAGAAAGGTCGAGCTGGAAATTTTCGCGAAGAAGGTACGTAATGCCGGTGTCGGCATTTATATATAAATCCTTCAAATTGAAATATTCGCCGTAGGGTTCTGCGTATGCCGAAATTTTATCAGTAATAGAAAAACCGGCAACAAGCGAGTAGGTAATACTTCCGTCATCAAATCCAAAGTTGTTGTAGCCAATATTGTAGCCAACTTCAATGGCATCATTAACAGCGTGCGAAAATGCCAATTTGCTTACCACTCCCAATTTGTCGTTTGTCAATTCCTTTTTCGCGGTGGGCAAAATCAAATGGGCAATAAATGCAATTTCGGTATTAATGTCCTCCTTTTTCAGTACCTGCACTTTTGTTCCTATTTCAAAATCGCTCAACCCGTTTATTTTTTCGGAATCGTTTTTCAATTTTTCGTTCTGGGCAACCAACCTCAACTCAATCCCACTTGTTACCCCATACCGAAAAAGCGCTGTTGGCAGCAACGTTTGTTTTATGTTGAACGAATTCTCTTTCCAGTCGGTAAACATTATCCCACTTTCAATCTGCAAACTTCGCTTCGGAACAGTCACCGAACTTTCCGTCTGGTCAGGCCTGTCGGTAACCAACTCTTGCGCAAAGGTTTTAATGTTAGTAAAAAGCAAAATAGCCAGTAATAAAATCCATATTTTTAACCTTATCATGTTTTTATTTTATGTGGCTGAAAAATTTTAGTACAACAAAACTATTGATTTTAGCCTAAATACATAAATTACATTGAATTTCCTCTTACAACAACCTTCTGCATCGAATCCTTTGTTTGTAAATAAATTTCATATCGTTCCCCGCTGTCAACAATGTTGCTTTTTGTATAGTTGGAATTATCAAAAGTGGGTTTTCCGTTTTTCTTATACCAGTAAATTACCTGCTCTCCGGGAGATTCGACTGTATATTTTAGTTCGCCATTTTCAAAATCCGCCGAAAGAATATTTGTGGTGGAAGAAATGATGGACACTCTGTTTTCGGTATTGGGAAGAATAAAAATGGCAAGCGACGATTCTTCTTCTTTCAGATGAATTGGCGTCAGCAATTTATTTTCTTTTACATCGTATTTGTTGTTTAAAACCGCCAACATTTTTTCCGGATTAATTTCTGTTTCAAGTTCAATTTTTTGTGGGCTATGTGAAAAAATAACCACCTGTCCGGCAGATTCAACGCTGTTAACAATTGAATAAATCTCGGGCGAATCGCCAACTTTACCTACCACTTTTGGATTTATATTGACCAAATAAGGTAGTACTTTTTTTGATTGCCTAACCTGGCTACCAACCCATTTTCTTTCTTCCTTGCTCATCAATGCCAGGTTGCCCCAAAATCCGTGACCGGCAAGCAAGGAATTGTTGACATTGTACTTCATATTCCCGGTAATGTTTTGGGGGTAATTTGCGTAAGTCAAAAGCTCCAGTGGAATAATTCCTGCATATTCGTTGGCAATTGTCCGCATCGATTTTGTCCGAAAAGTTGTGTAATCGTTGTACGAGCTTGCACCGTTGTTCATCCAGAAAAGTTTTCCCTGGCTCAAAGGCGCCAAACCAACCATGACACGAAATGCCTCGGTCAGGTCAATTTCAATAACAAGCTCAGGTTCGTAATCTGTTAAAATTTCCATTGCACGTGCGACATAAATGGGAAACAAATATCCATATCTCTCCCGTATTTCTTCTTCCGGATATTTATCGGAACCATGATTTAAACCTGAAAGGCTGCTGTAAAATGTATTCATTGCATCCCATTTCATAAACCGGCAGCCCTCGTCAATCATCGTTTTGCAATCGGCCACAAACAAATCGAAAAACCCACCCACAAAATCGAATGCCGGGTGGTTCCATTGTGCCAAAATTGGCTTTCCCTTTGAATCACGAATCACCCAATTCTGGTGCTCTTTGTATCGTTGGGCAACTGTATCGATTCCCATAGGCGAATACCACAAACCCATTTTAATTCCATATTTATCCAATCGCTTTTTAATTGGCGCCAATCCCTCTGTCAATCTTTCGGTATTTGGAAACCACTCGCCCTGTGCATTTTCCCAGCCATCGTCGAGCACAAAAATATCAACTCCCAGTTCGGCTGCATAATCGATTTCCTCAAAAATACGGTCGTAAGTTAAAATGCCGCGGAGCGGTTTTGTTTTATCCTGACGTTGAAGTCCCCAGGTGTTGTAATAATATTCAGGTTGCCTCGAAGCCGGTTTTTCACAAATCTGGTTAAACAAATAATTTCGGATTATTTCCTTTCCCACTTCCAAATCATCTCCTTTAAAAAATCCGGTTGCAGTCCAAACCGTTGAATACGGATGCTCTTTGTCAATTATTTCATCGTCTAAATACCCCCCTTTCAAAATCTCCACCGAAATATTGACGTTATTTTCATCCCGTTTGGCAGAAATTCCCAAATACCGGAAATCTTCGTCACGAATTGGAAAATCAAAAAATCCCTTTGTTCCTTGTGTGGCATCGTTAACCATGTTTCCGCTCCCCAACTTTTGTTCGTCAAACAAGCCTTTTAGGTTGTCTTGCGAAGCATGTTCGTATGCAGTTAGCCAACTTATTTTGCCATTCGAAACAATGGAAATCGGGCCCTTTACAATTTGCCCTTCTTTAGATATCACCGATTCTTTTATATTGGGATAAAACATGTGGTTTCCGCTCTTTTTATCACCAAAAGTAATTGGTGTTTTTTCCCACGTGGCAATATTTATTTCGCTTGATTTAAGTAATTCTTTTCCCATCTGGATTGAATATGACGGGAAGATAAAATGGAGTTTGCCGTTTAATTTATTTAAATGAAAAGAATAATTGTCGGCACGCAATTCCAATTTCTCGCGCATTAAAGTTGATTCCGGAAAAATTTGCTGAACCAAAACCACCTGAAGTCCAACTACCGGCTCTTTCATCCCCTCAAAAATCAGGGTGTACTCCATTCCGCCATTCCCCATTTTGCGTTCCGAAATACTTTTATAAATCCAAAGTTTATCGTTTGACGAAACCTTCTGCCTGTTTATAACAAATTCAAAAAATGGCTTGTTTTTTGAATCGGCCAGGATTTCTTTTGAGGAACGAACTTCAAATTCTATTTTATCCGCTTTTGTCGAACTGTAAATCAATTCTTTAATAAACATTTCATTCTGAAGTTTAATACTTTGCGACCGGGCACTGCATGAAACAAGTATAAACAGCAAAAAACAAATTGAAAAAGCGAGATTTTTTTTCATTGGAATTAGATTTTTAGATTATACGAAAAAAGAACAGAAACTATCGTAAGAAACGGATTTCCAAGTGAACTTCTTACAATGCTATTTTTGAAAATAAAATTTAATTTTCGTGCCAAAATAATCGAATATTTTAGCTACACCAAATTTTGATGTTAATAGACTTTTGTTTATTAAATTGCAATTTTTGCTCGTCTTTCGGGTGACGGAATGTGAGTTAAGGGCAGTGTAAACGATACAACTGTACCCTTATCTTTTTCACTTTCAATGGTTAAGGTTCCCTTGTTCTTTTCAACAAAATCCCTGACAAGTATTAATCCCAAACCAGTACTCTTCTCATTTTCGGTACCTCTGGTATGATGTTTAATAGAAATATCAAAAATTTTTGTGAGTTTGGATTTTTCGATTCCAACTCCATTATCGATAATCTTAATAAAGGCAAAATTATTGTTTTTAACCTCGGTTTCAATACTAACCAATCCACCACGATGTGTAAATTTTATGGCGTTGCTGAGAATATTGCGCACAATTGTTTGAGCCATATCAGAATCAGCCAACACAAAAATCTGTTCATTACGTTCAACCCTGATTTCTATTTGTTTGTCTTCGGCGTATTGATTCAATCCTTTGATAGCGGCCTGAAGCAAGTCATCCAGCTTTATTTCTGCTGGCCTGTATTCAATTTTATCAACCTGCGATTGTGCCCAAATCAACAAGTTTTCCAGCAGGTTACTAACATTTTCAGCTGATTTGTAAAGCACAAGCATCATATTTTTTAATTCGACGATGCTGAATTCATTAAATTGTGAATTGATAAGCTCAAGCAATGCAGCAAGGGAGCCGGTGGGTCCGCGCAAATCATGTGCTATTATTGCGAAGAATTTGTCTTTGGCTGCATTGGCTTCGTACAATTCGTGGTTTTTAAGTTTTAGTTTATTGTAAAACCAATATATAACCAATGTAATAAGCAATGCTAAAACAATTCCCGAAATCATTATATTTCTAATTATTTTGTTCTGCCTGTTACTTAGTGCAATAATTTTGTTTTGTTTTTCCAGTTTGTCAATCTGGCTGTTTTTTTCATCAATTTCATAAATTGCCTGCAACTGATCGGTTTTAATGTTGGCATCACCTGAAAGAATTAAGTTTTGTATTTCAATTTGTTTATCCTGGCAGTGAACGGCATTTTTGAGATCATTGACATTTAAATAAGCTTCGGCAAGCTTTGCATAAATATCCAACTGAATTTTTTTCTGGTTGTTTGAAATGGCCAAGTCCAGTCCTTGCTGTATAAGCATGAATCCCTCTTTTGTCTGGTCTCTTCCAATCAGGCACAATCCAAGGTACTCATATATACCGGGTTGACTGAGCAGGTCGCTAACTTCTTTTTTTATCTCAAGAGATTGGTTTAAATATTTTTCTGCCTGTAAATAGTTTCTCTTATAATATTCAATTTTGCCCAGATTCATATAAACATTTGATAATCCGTATTTTGATTCGCTGGCAGAATGTATTTTTAAAGTTTCATCAATGTATTTACGTGCTTCTTCAAAATTGCCCTCTTCAAGGTTAAGTATTCCAATTTGTTCATAACAAATCGCTAATCCATTCTGGATACCGTCAACGGTTGCCAGATTTTTGTATATATCAAGCGATTCATGAAAATATTCCAGCGCCTTTTGGGGATGTTCTAAATCCGCGTATATACGACCAAGTAAATAAGTTGCCCATGCATCACCCTCAATAAAATCAGCTTTTTCATAATTCAGTTTCGATTTGATGATGTACTCGATGGCACGGTCGTACATCCCATTCATTCGAAAAATAGTTCCCATAATTGAATAGGAAGAACCCGCAGTTTTGAAATTATCGGACAATCGACAAGCCTGAACCGAAGCATTGAAAGCCTCCAGTGCCTGTAAAGCCTCGCCCATCCTGTGATAGTTTACGCCAATGTAATATAGGATTTCACCTTTGTTCCAGTTATCATTAATGGTTTCTGCAATTACCAAAGCTGTATCTAAATAAGTTAAAGTAGGGCTGTTTTTTCCTGCTTCCGTATAAACTCTTCCCAACGTGTAATACGAAAGCATCTCCAGTTTCTTGTTTCCGATGGCTTTGGCCTCCAGTTTAGCAGAACTTGCCATTCGTTGTGCTTCATCATTATTCGTAATTACTATTTCAAGGGCAAATTCAAGTTGAGCTGATATTTTATCAGTTCCGGTTTTAGCATTGATTATTTTATGAAGGCTGTCAATTTTGGAGGTGCTGCTAACTTCACCGTAAGACACAGATGAAATTATAAGCACAAGAAATAAAACAAAAAGAGACCAAGGCCAAATGTTTTTATTCATTACGGTTGTGGTTAGTATCATTCTTACATTCAGTTTTTTCAAACGCGGGTTAAATTACAATTATTTTTAATCTGCTATTATTATTTCGTGTCTGTATTTTGGTATTTTTATTTATTCGTTTGTAAATCAGTTTAACAGCCTTTTCTTTTTTTACTTCAATTGTCAGTTTTTTCCCCTTTGGCAAATCCACCACAAAATAAGCGTAGCTAAATTGTCGGTATAACTGGTGTTTATGACAATCGTTTGCTGTTTGCATAGCATTATTGACTGCCGTTGTTGATTCAATATTTTTACTTTTATTGTTTAGGCTGAAAGTAGATTCATAGTTTTAACACTTCCCCCGGGTTTTAACATACATCAGAAAGGTTGCAAATATCAACAATAGTCTATTCTTTTGTGGGCTT
The DNA here is from genome assembly GCA_038217255.1 of Bacteroidales bacterium. Classification (GTDB taxonomy): domain Bacteria; phylum Bacteroidota; class Bacteroidia; order Bacteroidales; family Prolixibacteraceae; genus Draconibacterium. The sequence goes on from JBBQPP010000057.1 coordinate 9,824, forward strand.
GAACGGGAGTTGAATCCATTTTAAAAAAATGTTACAATGAAATATATAGCCCTGTTAATAGTTGGTTTTGCGTTGACGCTGGTTTCCTGTCAGCAAAAAGTTGCGCTTCAGTCGGTTCAAATCATTCCCGAGCCGCTTTCTGTAGTCGAAAAGCATGAAAAACCTTTTATCCCTGATTCGAAAACAAGGATTGTCATTCAGGATAAATCAATGCTTCCGGCAGCAACTTTTCTGAAAGAACTATTGAAAACCGAAATCCAGATTATAAATCGTGATGATGCAGGTGACAGTAAAAATGATTTTGTGTTTGAATTGAATCCCGGGTTGGATTCGTTGACCTTTGAAGGATACAAACTTACCATTGCAAAAAGTGGGGTTTTAATAGAATCTGCCGGGCCGCAGGGTTTGTTTTATGCCGTTGAAACCATCAGGCAATTGTTACCGGTTGAGTTGGAAGCGGGGCCGGTTGAGCAAATCGCCATTCCGGCAGTTGAAATAATTGACAGCCCAAGGTTTCCATGGCGCGGAATGCACCTTGATGTCTCACGCCACTTTATGCCGCTTGATTTTGTAAAAAAATATATCGATTACCTCTCCATGCACAAACTCAATGTTTTCCACTGGCATTTGGTTGATGGAATTGGCTGGCGTATCGAAATAAAATCGCACCCCGAACTTACCGATATTGGCGCATGGCGGGTTGTAAAAGATGGAAAACAACCCTGGCAGGATTTTGAGGTTTGGAGGGAAGGCGACAACCGGCCTAAATACGGTGGCTTTTATACGCAGGAAGAAATCAGGGAAGTTGTCGCCTATGCCAAAGAACGTTCTATCACAGTGCTTCCCGAAATTGAATTGCCCGGCCACTCGGAAGCTATTTTACAGTGCTTCCCCGATTTGGTATGTAAGGATTCACATGGTAAAAGCCTCGATAATATTGGCGTTTTTTGTGCCAGCAATCCGGGCAGTTACAAATTGCTTGAGGACATTTTGGATGAAGTTTTGGAGTTGTTCCCGTCAGAATATATTCACATTGGTGGCGATGAAGTGAGCAAAAGTAACTGGCTAAAATGCGCTGCCTGCCGAAAGACTATGAAAAAGAACGGAACCACACCGCATGAACTTCAAAGCGAATTTGTAAATCATTTTGATGAATATTTAAGGTCAAAAGGAAGGAAACTGATTGGCTGGCACGAAATCCTCGAAGGGAAACTTTCGGAATCGGCAACAATCATGTACTGGGGCGGCGAAAGCAGTATTGCCGATTATTTGAGAAGAGGCCATCCAACGGTTTTAACCACCGGGTCCCATTTTTATTTCGACCATTACCAAAGTTTAAGCAAGTACGAACCCAAAGCTTTTGGTGGTTACGCGCCACTGAAAAAAGTGTATATGTACGAGCCCGTTCCCGAAAATTTAGAGCCGAAATACAGCGCCCAGATTTTGGGTGTGCAAGCCAATGTTTGGACGGAATATATGGACAATCCAAATCGGGTGGAATACATGACAATGCCGCGAATGGCAGCACTTTCGGAAGTTGCATGGCAGGCTAAAGGGAAAAAGGACTGGGAACATTTCAGGGTAAAAGTGGCCAACATAATGAAGAGGTATGATGCAATGGGCGTTAATTATGCAAAAAGTGCATTCCGCCCCGATATTTTGCTGACACTGAATAAGGAAACAAAAAATATAGAGGTAACGCTCGAATCGGAATTGATTACCGATATTTATTACACAATCGATGGAAGCGAGCCAACGCAGGAATCGGGCATTAAATATACAAGACCATTTGTTTTGGATAAATCGGCAACAGTAAAAGCCATTTCAGCAAAAGATGGTAATGTGTTAGGCGAACCTGAATCGATGGATGCGGTTTTGCACAAAGCGCGCGGTGCAAAAATTACCGTTGAACCAGAACCAACCGGAAAATATAGTTCCAGTGGCGCAACTACTTTGGTTGATACCGAATTTGGCGGATCAAAATGGGGGAACGGGAAATGGCTGGGTATTTTAAGTCACGATTTTGTTACAACAATCGAATTTGACGAACCTACAGAAATTTCAAAAGTAGGTTTTAACTGTATCGAAGAAACCGGGGCAGGTATCTATTTCCCTGAAAGTATTGAAGTGTCTGTTTCAGATGATGGCGAAAATTACAAACAAATGAACACCTGGCATACCAATCGTCAGCAACCAATCGACAAAACTTCGGATATCCAGGTTCAAACAATTCCGGTAGAGTTTGAAAAAACAAACTGCAAATTCATGAAAGTAAAATGCAACTACCAGCGGGTTCCCAACACGGGTGTATTTGTTTTTGTTGATGAAATAGTGGTTGAGTAGGGTTAAATCAAACGAATACACCAACAAAAATCTGTCACGCAAACAATGTTATAAATCCGGGGCAAAAGGAACAGATTGGTCAATTCCTGTTTGCAAACGTTGTTGGCAGGCCAATACAACGCAAAATTGTTTGTCAGATTCCCTTCCTTTACCTGGAAGAAAGGTGTTTGAATTTTCACCTTGATTATTTTAATCCAATTTAAATAAAGATGCTAAAGGCAATAATAAACCCCAGATTACTATTTTTAACCTTAAAATGAAATTCATACTAAAACCATGAAAATTAAACAAACCCGTGTTCATATATATTTAATCATTTTTTCCTTTGCAGTTTTTGGAGTTCAAAGGCTGAATGCACAAACTGAACCATACAAAACAGTTCAGGTGAATGTTGATGAGGAATATCAAACGATTACCGGATTTGGCGCTTCACTGGCCTTTTACGAAAACTGGCTTACGGCACATCCCAACAAAGCAGAGATTTATGATGTAATTTTCAGCGAATTAAGTCTCGATATCCTCAGGGTAAGAAATGCCCACGGTTACGATTCGGGAATGATTGGTCGGGTAAAGGAATTTGCCAGGGCAGCAGAAAAATCGCTGGGGCATCCCATCGATATTCTGTTAACCGATCGGAAACTGATTCATTTAAAATCCGCTTGCAAATTCCCGGACTTACGATTAACGAAGGAACCGTGTATTCAACCTCTGAAGATGAGGATTTTGTAACGTCCGATTACCTGACAGATACTTTATTGCACCTGGCTCCTAAGTCTTTGAAAACAATCGATCTTCGTCTGTCGGCTGTGAATACAGGTTTGGACGACATTCACCGGAACAATGACAAGTCATTTTTGGAAGTTTCCAATTCACCAAATCCTTTTTCGGTTACAACCCATATCCATTTTGCATCAGAGGAAAATACAAATTACACGCTGGAAGTTTTCGATATGACCGGGAATCGTGTTAGTACCCAAAAGATTGGATTTTACACCACCGGAAATCATTATATTACATTTAACCGCATGGGATTAACCCCCGGGATTTATATTTATAAGCTAAAAAGTTCAACAGACAAATCAGGAATAGGGCGCTTTGTAATCGCTGATTGAAAAATCATCATTTTGTCTTTTACTTATTTTTCACAAAAATTCGCACCAAAGCAGCCCGGAAATTAA
>JBBQPP010000058.1:0-13215 GCA_038217255.1 Bacteroidales bacterium
GTGCGTACAATTTTGCCATGTTTTGTGATTCCGTAAGTTCCTGGAATTAGGAAAACAGATTCGGATAAGCCCAATATTTTATCAATATTAACAGATAGAAAAGTTGCACTACCGTTGTCTGAAGTTGCTTTTAGCTCAATTATTTCAGGCCAAATAATTGAAACCTCATCTCCCGAAAGCCCCCACTGTGCGTGTAAAATCTCTACCGAAAGTTTTTCACTGTACGAAATCACTTGATCTTTCAAAGCTGCTGAATAGTCGCCAATCAGCGCAATCCCTTTTAATAAATTGATGAGTTGATCTGCCAACCATAAATAATTTGAAGTTGGCTGCTGCCCTACCCGATTAATGAAAAATGAGTTAATTTTTAAACCCAGATCATCAGCAGACAATTGGCTTTGGAAAATTTGCCCAAGATTTTTTTCAATCCATGTAAGTAACTCTGGAATGGCTGAAACAACAATTAATTTTCGTCCTTCCGATTGCTTTAAAAAATCCCGTAAATTATTTACTGAATTTGTGTCGCCTATATTACTTCCACCAAACCGAACAATCCGATTCGACATAATAAAAAGATTTTTGTGAAATTTTGATTTGTAAATCGCTCAGAATAATATATGCCTTCAATCCATGTTTCAATAGAAAGAAGGCCGGCGCATACACATAGAAAACGACGGCAACATGAACAAACAGCAATTGCGTTTTGCATGCGAAGAAAAACTGCTATTTAAAATGTTCGTATTCACTTTGTACCGATTTTGTTTGACACAAATATAAATTGATTTTCTGAAAAACCAAACTTATTTGGAATGAGTTTAGATAAAGATAATACTGAAAATTAAAAAACCAAATCTCAAAAATCAAAATACAAATAAGCTCCAAACACTATAATCCAAATTAAAACAAAACGAAATTTAGAGGGTATAACGTTAAGGCGTTGGATTACTGTATATAATTATAGTGCGGAAGAATGCAACGCCAAGGCGTTGGAATTGTAGGCATCTTTGCAAAATTAGTTTTGAAAATTATTGTTTTTCATTCTCCAAACTCCGGCTCTGCTTAGCACAATTTTCGACCCAATGCGAACAATTTTTGAATTTATAAGTTAAATTAAGCAGTTAAACAGTTGAAATGAAGTCAACCTTTTTAATTTTATTTAAACTCAATTAACTTTGCACTTCAAAATTTTTCATAAATAAACAACATGAGTAATAACCTGCTGAAAGGCAAAAAAGGGATCATTTTTGGGGCGTTGAACCCGGATTCGATTGCATGGAAAGTAGCCGAAAGGGCCCACGAAGAAGGTGCTTCTTTAATCATTACAAATACACCTGTTGCAGTGAGGATGGGGGAAACTAACGAACTGGCAAAAAAACTCAACACAATAGTTATTGGCGCCGATGCCACAAACGTTGACGATTTGAATAACCTTTTTATTCAATCCATGGAAAAATTTGGCGGTAAAATCGATTTTGTGCTGCACTCAATCGGTATGTCACCAAACGTTAGAAAAGAGCGCCATTACAGTGATTTGGATTACAATTATCTCGATAAAACGCTTGACGTTTCGGCAGTATCTTTTCATAAAGTATTACAAACTGCGCGAAAACTTGATGCCATTAACGAATGGGGCTCGGTGGTTGCACTTTCGTATGTTGCAGCACAGCGTACATTTTTTGGCTATAACGACATGGCCGATGCAAAAGCACTGCTTGAGTCCATAGCCCGCAGTTTTGGGTACATTTACGGTCGGGAACGAAGGGTAAGAATTAATACCGTTTCACAGTCGCCAACCGTTACAACAGCAGGTAGTGGCGTAAAAGGTTTCGACAGGCTATTGGATTTCGCCGAACGTATGTCGCCACTTGGGAATGCCACATCTGACGAATGTGCCGATTATTGTATCACGCTGTTTTCGGATCTTACCAAAAAAGTTACGATGCAGAACCTCTTCCACGATGGTGGATTCTCTAATATGGGAATGAGTTTGAGGGCGTTGCAACAATACGAAAAAGGTTTGCACCACGATTGCGATTGCGGACCGAAAGCAAATAATCACAACTTTGATTAGTCATTGGCTTTTAAAAGCTTTGAAATATTTGAAAAAGAACCGCTCCTTCTGCTCGTAACATAGTGGGGACGGTTCTTTTTTTTATTTATCCCTTCAATTCCTGAATACCAATTCCCCGTCTTCCTCATCAATTACGACGGTTTTGGCCTTGTCAACTTCACCGCCCAAAATGCGTTTTGACAATTCGTTCAAAATGTACTTTTGAAGGATGCGTTTTACCGGACGGGCTCCAAAATGTGGCTCGTATCCTATAGTTGTCAGCCAGTCGATTGCTTTTTCTGTAATATCAATTTTCAAGTCTGTTGCCGAAAGTCGTTTGATAACCTGTTCAAACTGTAAACGAACCACCTTGTTGATATTTTCACGAGTAAGCGGAGTGAAAATAATTGTTTCATCAATTCGGTTCAAAAACTCCGGACGGATGGTTTTCCGCAACATTTCCATTAACTTGTTTCGGGTTTCTTCCAGAACAAATGCTTCATTTCCTGATTTTATTTTTTCAAAACTATCCTGAATAATGTGCGAACCCAAATTCGAAGTCATTATAATTATTGTGTTCTTGAAATTTACTGTCCGCCCTTTGTTATCGGTCAACCTTCCGTCGTCGAGAACTTGCAACAGCACGTTAAAAACATCAGGGTGCGCTTTTTCAATTTCATCGAAAAGTATCACAGAATAAGGTTTATGGCGCACGGCTTCGGTTAGCTGCCCGCCTTCGTCATATCCAATATATCCGGGAGGACTACCAATTAAACGGGTAACCGAGAATTTTTCCTGATATTCCGACATATCAATTCGGGTAATCATATTTTCATCGTCGAAAAGATATTCGGCCAGTGCTTTTGCCAGTTCGGTTTTCCCAACTCCTGTTGTACCGAGGAAAATGAACGAACCAATCGGTCTTTTTTCGTCCTGCAAACCGGCACGACTGCGGCGAACTGCATCCGAAACCGCTGTGATTGCTTCATCCTGGCCCACTACCCTTTTGTGCAATTCAGCTTCCATGTGCAAAAGTTTCTCACGTTCGCTTTGTAGCATTTTTGATACCGGAATCCCGGTCCAGCGTGAAACCACATCAGCAATATCCTCAGCATCAACTTCCTCTTTTATCAAACTTTCGCCACCTTTTTGTATTTCAAGTTCTTTTTTCAGTTTTTCGATTTCGATTTCAGCTTCTTTTACACGACCATAACGTAATTCGGCGACACGCTCGTAATTTCCCTGGCGTTCAGCTTCTTCTGCTTCAAATTTGTATTCCTCAATTTCAAGTTTCTTTTTTTGCATGGCATCGATTACCGATTTTTCAGATTGCCATTTGGCGCGCATCTGCGATTGTTCCTCTTTCAAATTTGAAATCACTTCATTTAAACCAGCCAGTTTTTTGACGTCTTTTTCGCGTTTAATCGCTTCACGTTCAATCTCCAATTGTTTTACACGGCGTTCAATTTCATCCAATTCCTCGGGAACCGAATCCATTTCCAAACGCAGTTTTGCTGCTGCTTCGTCCATTAAGTCAATGGCTTTGTCGGGCAAAAAGCGGTCGGAAATATATCGTTGCGAAAGTTCAACAGCTGCAATAATTGCGTCATCTTTTATCCGTACTTTATGGTGATTTTCATAGCGTTCCTTTATTCCACGTAAAATCGAAATTGCACTCAAAGTGTCCGGTTCATCAACACGCACCACCTGGAAACGGCGTTCAAGCGCTTTATCTTTTTCGAAATATTTTTGGTACTCAGCTAAAGTAGTGGCACCAATTGCACGCAGTTCGCCACGGGCAAGTGCGGGTTTTAAAATGTTCGCTGCATCCATTGCACCTTCGCCTTTTCCGGCACCAACCAAAGTGTGGATTTCATCGATAAACAAAATAACCTCATCGTTTGAGTTGATTACTTCGTTTACAACAGCTTTCAATCGTTCTTCAAACTCTCCTTTGTATTTTGCTCCGGCAATTAAAGCGCCCATATCAAGCGAAAAAACCTGTTTCGATTTTAGGTTTTCCGGCACATCTCCACGAACAATCCTGTGTGACAATCCTTCCGCAATTGCAGTTTTCCCTGTTCCGGGTTCGCCAATCAAAATCGGGTTATTTTTAGTTCTTCGCGAAAGAATTTGAAGTATCCGCCGAATTTCGTCATCACGACCAATTACAGGATCCAATTTTCCTGAACGGGCACGTTCGTTCAAATTCAATGCAAAACGGTTGAGTGAGTTAAACTTATCTTCGGCAGTCTGGCTATCCACTTTTGAGCCTTTGCGCAACTCCTTAACCGCCAGTTTCAATTCATCTTTTGAAATCCCGCTGTCCGTCATTAATCTGCTGACAGCGTCATTTGCATTGAGCATCGAAATTAAAACGTGCTCAACAGAAACAAACTGGTCGCCCATTTCCTGCGCCAAGCCAACCGATTTCTGTAAAACTCGGTTTGCTGGGTTTGATAGATATTGATCGCCACCTGTTACTTTTGGGTACGACTCAACAATCTTATCCAAAGTTTGCTGAAAAACACCAACATTTACATCGAGTTTTTTTAAAAGAAACCCGACAACATTTTCAGCCGAATTAAACAATCCTTTAAAAATATGACCTGTTTCAACAGCTTGCTGGTTGTTGCCCTGAGCAATTTGAAAAGCAAATTGAATTGCCTCCTGTGCTTTTATTGTAAAATTATTTAGATTCATCATTTATTTTTTTAAAATTAACGTTGATTTCAATTCAAAACATAAACCATAACCAACTGGAAGACAATATGTCAGAATAAACAATCGAGAAAAAGAAAAAGGGGCAGAAAGAAAAAACTATAACTGAAAAGTTGACAGTCAGGCAAAAAAAAACAAGGATGGAAGCCACCCCTGTTTTCTAACCTAACCAAACTTATTTCTATGAAAAAACTCTACTTTAAAACTATGTTACAAATGTAGTTCATAAAAGAGTTAACACATCTGAATCAAAGTTAAAGAATGTTAATAGTTAATATTCAATAAAACAAAGAGTTATACAAATTTAGTTAACTTGCCTAAAAGCCTTATATTTGCACTTCAAAACAAAAAATAAGCATTAATATTATTAGCTGTAAAACATGGTTCTTCTTATTAAAAACGGAATTAAACCAAACTTTTTATCGAATAATTACAAAACACAATCTGTTGTTAACGTTAAATATTATAATGTATGTTCGTTTTAATTATAAAAAAAATAAAATTACTTTAGCACCCCGAAAAAATTGAACTATTTATATTCATTCATATTATAAAAAACAATTGTTATGACGAAACATGTATATACCTTCGGAGCAGGAAAAGCGGAAGGTAAAGCCGATATGAAAAATCTACTCGGCGGGAAAGGTGCAAACCTTGCAGAAATGAATCTTATTGGTGTCCCGGTTCCTCCGGGTTTCACAATTACCACTGAAGTTTGTGCAATGTATAATGCAGAGGGACAACAAAAAACTTTCGATTCGATTAAACCTGAAGTGGAAGCTGCCGTTACGCTGGTTGAAAAATTGACCGACACAAAATTTGGCGACAAGGTAAACCCATGTCTCGTATCAGTACGTTCGGGCGCCCGGGCTTCAATGCCGGGTATGATGGACACAGTTTTAAATCTTGGAATGAATGACGTTGCCGTTGAAGCAATTTCAAAAAAATCAGGAAACTCTCGTTTTGCCTGGGATTCATATCGTCGGTTTGTACAAATGTACGGCGACGTTGTAATGGACATGAAACCTCAAAGTAAAGAGGAAATTGACCCATTCGAAGAAATCATTGAAGAACTTAAGGAAGAAAAAGGTATCCTTTTAGATACCGATTTTTCCACCGATGATTTAAAAGAATTAGTTGCCCGTTTTAAAGCTGCTGTTAAAAAAGTTACCGGGAAAGATTTCCCTACCGACCCATGGGAACAACTTTGGGGTTCGGTTGCAGCAGTATTCAATAGCTGGAATAACGACCGTGCAATTTTCTATCGTCGCATGGAGCAAATTCCTGACGAATGGGGAACTGCAGTAAACGTGCAAGCGATGGTTTTTGGTAACATGGGCGGAAACTCGGGAACAGGTGTATGTTTCTCTCGTGACGCTTCTACCGGCGAGGACATTTTCAATGGCGAATACCTTATCGATGCTCAGGGTGAAGACGTTGTTGCAGGAATCCGCACACCGCAAGAAATTACGTTGGAAGGTTCAAAAAGATGGGCCGCCCTTCAGGGAGTTAGCGAAGCCGACAGGGCTGCAAAGTATCCTTCGTTGGAAGAAGCAATGCCTGAAATGTATCGTCAGTTGAACGAAACACAACAAAAATTAGAAGACCATTACAGCGACATGCAAGACATGGAATTTACCATTCAAGAAGGTAAACTATGGTTGCTGCAAACCCGTAACGGAAAACGCACAGGTGCGGCAATGGTGAAAATTGCTGTTGATTTGCTTGAACAAGGTAAAATCGATGAAAAAACAGCATTAAGACGTATCGATGCCAATAAATTGGATGAATTACTCCACCCGGTTTTTGAAACTTCGGCAATCAAAGCTGCAACAGTTTTGGCAAAAGGTTTACCAGCTTCTCCGGGAGCAGCTACCGGCCAGGTTGTATTTTTCGCTGACGAAGCAGCAAAATATCCTGCTGCTGTTTTGGTCCGTGTTGAAACATCGCCGGAAGACCTTGAAGGTATGCACATTGCAAAAGGTATTTTAACCGCACGTGGAGGTATGACTTCTCATGCTGCTGTTGTTGCCCGCGGAATGGGTAAATGCTGTGTATCGGGTGCCGGTGCTGTTAAAATCAATTACAAAACCCGAGTGATGACTATCGATGGAAAAGAATTCCACGAAGGCGACTGGATTTCGTTAAACGGTTCGACAGGTGAAGTTTACGACGGAAAAGTTGGAACAATGGATCCTGACATGAGCGGTGACTTTGGAAAAGTGATGGATTGGGCTACTAAATTCACACGTATGAAAGTTCGAACAAATGCTGACTCTCCTGCCGATGCAAAAATTGCACGCGACTTTGGCGCACAGGGAATTGGTCTTTGTCGCACAGAACACATGTTTTTCGAAGGCGAAAGAATTAAAGCCATGCGCGAAATGATTCTTGCAACTGAAGAAGTTGAGAGACGTAAGGCATTAGATAAATTATTGCCATTCCAACGCGAAGATTTCGAAGGAATTCTGGAAGCGATGGCCGGATATGGTGTTACCATCCGTTTACTGGATCCACCATTACATGAATTTGTTCCACATGAAGAAGCCAACCAAAAAATTATGGCTGATGAAATGGGAATTTCAATTGAGAAAGTTAAAGCTCTGGTTGAAGATCTTCATGAATTTAACCCGATGCTCGGACACCGTGGTTGCCGTCTGGGAATCACTTATCCTGAAATTACTGAAATGCAGGCACGTGCCATTATTGAAGCAGCTGTTAACTTGAAAAAGAAAGGTGTTGATGCCCGTCCGGAAATTATGGTTCCGCTTATTGGAACTGTTGCCGAGTTCAAAAACCAGGCTGAAATTATCCGTAGAGTTGCCGAAAAAGTTTTTGCTGAAAAAGGTGCAAGATGCGATTACCAGGTTGGTACAATGATTGAAATTCCTCGTGCTGCCTTGACTGCTGATCATATTGCTGCCGAAGCTGATTTCTTCTCATTTGGAACCAACGATTTAACCCAGATGACTTTGGGTTACTCGCGCGATGATGCCGGCAAATTCCTGCCCGATTATATCAACCGTGGCATCCTGAAACAGGATCCATTCCAGGTTTTGGATCAGAACGGTGTTGGTCTTTTGGTTGAAATTGGTGTGAACCGCGGGCGCTCTACCAAACCAGATTTAAAAATTGGTATTTGCGGTGAACATGGCGGTGAGCCTTCATCGGTAATGTTCTGCGATAAAATGGGAATGAATTATGTAAGTTGTTCGCCATACCGTGTACCAATTGCACGAGTAGCCGCTGCACAAGCAAATTTGTAGTAATACATTGACAATTAAAATATAAAAGCCGTCTTTCGGGGTAAAACCCGGGAGACGGCTTTTGTATTTTGCGTAAATCACGTATGCAAAATTGCGTAATTTACGCTTGTGTGGAAGTTTTTGAATGTTGACCTTTAAATAAATTATTTAATAAGAAGCCGTGAGCAATTCGAAATATAATAAACACAATTCTCTTTTTCATAAACAACATTCTTCTCCACACATTGAATTCTTAACTAAAAACTGTGTTTCCATTCCACATTCCCAAAAAAACATTGTCCCTCCCTCCGGAAATAACAATTTTTAAGCAAGATTCCGATGAATTGCGCGTGCAGGGAATTACGAAAGGGGTTCCTTTTTTCGTTTTATATAGTTACCCAATTATATTTGAGCGCAAGAACTACAAGACCTGCAATATTTTTTACTCCTGCCTTTTCCACGAGTTTCTGTCGGTAGCCTTCAGCAGTGCGTATCGAAACGTCAAATGCTTCGGCAATCTCGCCGTTTGAGTATTCTTTACAAATTAATTCAAGTACCTGTAATTCCCGTTCATTAAAATCGGGGTTAAAAATAGTTTCTGTTTTTTCCTTCTTTTTAAGGTTTTTTATAACCATCAAAGATATATCATCTGAAAAATAAAATCCGTTTTTAACAACTTTCTGTATTGCCATTTCCATTTCGTCGGGGTCGGCATTTTTCAGTAAATAACCATTTACACCTTCGCTTATTAAATGTAAAATGAATTGTTCATCGTCTTCCATGGTAAGAATAATTACCTTGATATCTGGATACAAACTCCTGATTTTTTGTTGGGCTTCAACCCCATCCATTACTGGCATACGCAAATCGAGAAGGATAACATCAGGCAATGTTTTCATGCCGATCAATAACGCCAGTAGTTCAACTCCGTTTGATGCTTCATTGATTTCCCCAATAAAATCGAAATCATCTAAAAGTGCGATTATACCTTTTCTGAATAGTTTGTGGTCGTCGGTAATTACAATATTAATTTTATCATTTTCCATGCTTAGATTTTCGTATCGAGATAGATTATTGCTGTTGTACCTTTTCCGGGTGTCGATTTCATTTTGAATTTTGCATTCATAATTTGGGTGCGGCTTTCAAGGTTTTTTAATCCCAAACCGGTAAACATTTTCTCTTTCAGCTCAAAACCCTTTCCATTGTCGGTTACCGATATCATTAAATTGCTATTTGGCGAAAATCGTGAATTGATATAAATTTTTGTAGCATCAGAGTGTTTAATCGCATTATTCAATAATTCCTGTACGATTCGAAAAACAGCCAATTCCTTTTTTGTGTCGAAGCGAAACTGTTCTCCGCTTTTCCAGCATAGGATTTTTAACTGGTCTGCCTTATTAACCCAGTTGGCAAGTTCTTCCAGGGCAAAAAACAAACCCAGTTTTTCGAGTGAAGGCGGTAACAACGAACGAGAAATCCGCCGGACTTGTGTAATAACATCGTCTAAATAAATTTTGGTTTCGGCTGCCAGTTTTTTTGCAACCTGCTCTTCTGATTTTTTTTCAATGCGACCAACATTTAATTTTACAACTGAAAGCATGGCACCAACTTCATCGTGTAAATCCTGGGCAATTCGTTTGCGCTCTTTTTCCTGGGCTGTAATTGTATTCCGTAAAATTTCCTGCTGCTGCTGTGCGCGGGTTTCGTTTAATTCCAATTGCTTTTTCAGCATCTTTTTTTGGTAGGTAACAAAAAAGAAAAAAATGGATAATGCAAGCAATACCATTCCAAGGGTTCCGATAAAATAGATTAAAATTATACTGTTGCTTTCTTCTATCATTTACTGAATAGATTTTTCTTCATCCTAAAATTAACTAAGAAAAACGTTTTTAATATTAATACTTACATGAAAATATTTTTTCATCTTTCATTTAATGGTTTTAACGACAAGTTTCTTCTTTTTGCAATAGAAAAACCAATTGTTATGATCAAGTAAAAAAGTAAGTTAAAAACACCAAAGAAACCTACAGCCATTTTAGCTATTTCAATAGATGCAATTATTCGGAGATTAAACAGTGAAAAATAAAAAAAATTAAATGAATAATAAACCAACACAGCAGTATTAATCCAAATTAATGGTTCGCGAGAAAGCTTTTCTATTTTAGCATCTGACATTACTTTTATAAAAAAAGCGACTGAAAATATGAAAATAAAAAGTGTTCCAATAGCACCAACCAAACTGGGGTACTCATATAGACTTTGAATAAAAATAGAATTGATTATGCAGTACATTTCATAAAACACAATAACGACATAAAAAAAGAATGGTTTAATAAATTCCTTTAAAAGCTGGAAGTAAAAAATTGCCAGGATCAAAAAAGCAATTGGAAAATAGAAATGTCCAATCGGTGTTGTTAATTTCATGACGAAATGCTGGTGAAATTTTGAATATGTTTCAGTTAAAACACCAAATGCCACAAAATAAAAAAACGTCCTTAATTCCTTAGTAAAATATTTGAAACGAAATATCCCAACGATAAAGGCCAGATAATTAAAAAGAATACTGATTTGAACCAGTTGTGGAATGCTCATGCATAAAATTCACTATGAATTATATATACTTCCTTCATCACAAATGGGCGGACAAGCACCTGAATAATCAAACACATCCCCATCATCGTCAAAAGCTTTGTTTTCTTTTACCTCAGGACTTATCATCAAATTCATCGTTTTCGAAACCCCAAACTCGATTTGTGCATCTAATTTTCCTTGAACATTAAAAATTTCGTGCAATTCGTATTTTGTAAGAAGATAAGCATTAGGGAAAATAAATTTCCTAAATGCAGCAGAACCGTTTTCAGAATCCAGTTCGCCAAGTCGCCATTTCCGGTAATTCCTTATACTTTCGATCACAAGTTTTGATCTGTCGGAATAATTTTCATTTTTAACACCCAGTTTGTAAACCGGGGTTTCATAATCAACATAAACATCGCCACTGCCCAAAAGAAAAGCAGAAACCGCATAGGCATTCAAAACGTAAATTCCATTTTCCGTTTCGGTTTCCAAACCCAAATAAATACGGAGGCGGTTTTCGTTATCACCAGCCAGTTTTTTGTAGGTGTCTTTTTGAAGTATAATTTGCGGAACAATCAAGTTAAAGATACTCTTTTGTTCTTCTGCAAAATTCCTTCTCCAATATTCAGCTTGTTTAGGGGCAACCTGATCCCTTTTTAATAATGATGCCATATTTATCAATTATTCTTGGTGATTATGAAGGGCTAAAAATAGTTGATTTCTTCAAATAAAGCACAACTTAAAAAACAAATTCAACATAGAATTAAATTAAACTACACAACAAAAAAACTGCCAACCCGGGCAGTTTAATTATTACAAACTATTTTTACAATTTAATAATCCATATCGTTGAACCTGAATCCTTCATTATGGTAACCGTCATTGTAGGTAAAATACCGTTCGGGATAATAAACCAGTTGAAAACCGTAATTAGTATGTTCAAAGAAAAGGTTTCCTACCCTGAAATATAGATAACCATTGATATTTACTCTCTCATAATCCTTGGGCAAATAATCAAAAGCCATTCCGAAAGGCATATCAACCAACACATAGCCAACCCCCCTGTGATACCTGAAAAAGTAACCATCATAACTGTAATATTTTACGTGGTTATGAATGAAGATTTGCGGGCGATATACAAATTTACGGATTACATGCCCATAATAATTGTGGTGATAATAATATTTGTTGTTACGAAATGAATATGGATTATAACTTGAGTAATAATTCATCCAACTGTTGTGATTCCAACGGTAGCCTTCCCAATTATGATCCCAATGGTTGTATTTATTATAATTGAATTTTTGGCCTGAATTGCGGTTGTTCCTGTTACCGTTTCTGTAATTTGACGACCAATACTTATCGTTTCCTTTGTAATCACGGGTTGGACGATACCTGGCGTCATTTGTATTAAGGTTATATCGTTCAGAATTTGTACGAGTAGCATTCCGGTTCCGATTATAGTTCTCCTTGCTGCTATTCTTATTGTTTTCTGCTGAATAACCTGTTGAACGTCTTGAATTTTCTGGGATTGTAGTTACCTTGTTATTACTCTTACCGTTGTTTTTAGATTTATAATCCCGTTGATTGGCAACTCGTTCTCTGTTTTCATTCCGGCTTTGGGTAGAACTATTTGAATTGTTCAGTCCATTGGAACGACTTTTGTTTTCTTTTGAGTAGTCAGATTTTTGCGAAACACTTTCCTGTTTTCCGTTATTTGCTGATGTGGGGTTACGCCTTAAATCGGAATTACTTTTTACCGACCTCGATGTTGTGCGTGACTCATTTACAATATCGCGATTAACACTCTTCTTTTCAATGTTGCATTTGTTGCCTGTACGCGTGTTTTCAACCTTCCTGTTGTTAGTATTGTCAGAAGTTGAGCGGCGTTGTGCATTTGTGGAGGTTGTTGCTGTTACTGCCGCCAGAGTTATAATCATTGCAAGCAGTCTGAATTTCATTGTTTTCATGACTTCTTATTTTAAGATTTTAAAAATCCCTTGTTTCTCTCTATTGGCGCCTTAAAAAACGATATCTGCTAATCCATAAACAAAGGTTGTGCCAAAAGAAAAATTGCAACCCGCTTATGGGAAATTCTTGCTTTGATTGAATTTTTAAGTTGGTGTAAGAAGGTCAACTGGTGAACAAATCATATTTTTTATTTAGCTAATTCTGTCTATTTTTGCCACGCATATGGCAAGAATATTATCTATCGATTATGGCAGGAAAAGAGTGGGACTGGCGGTTACTGACCCAGGTCAAATTATTGCCACGCGGTTAACAACTATTCAAACACATACTATTTGGAATTTTTTAATCGATTATTTTCAAAAAGAAAAAGTTGAAACAGTTGTAGTGGGTTACCCCTTGCAAATGAACAACGAAGCCTCAGAGGCTGTTAGATATATCAATCCGTTTTTAAAAAAATTCCAGGTTCAGTTTCCCGAAATTAAACTTGAAATTTTCGATGAACGGTTTACCTCAAAAATGGCATTTCAAACCATGATTGATGGAGGTTTAAAGAAGCAAAGAAGGCAAGATAAAGCGCTGGTTGATGGCATTAGTGCAACAATTATTCTACAAAATTATTTGGAACTAAAGAGAAATAAAGAGCTGACATGAAAT
>JBBQPP010000059.1:0-13176 GCA_038217255.1 Bacteroidales bacterium
AGGGATGCCGCTTATGTGAGCGGGTTTGCCCTTCAGACTCAATAACCATGATTGAAAACAATAACAATTTTTGGTATGTTTCTGAAACCCGTTTTGGCACCCTCGTTCATGCAAAAATGGGACCTGGCGAAGAAAATTCGGGAAAACTAGTAACTGAAGTAAGACGGAAAGCAAGAGAAATTGCGCTTGAAAAAACAGCTGACTTTATAATAAACGATGGTCCTCCCGGGATTGGATGTTCAGCAATTGCATCGGTTACCGGGACCAATGCAGTATTGTTGGTCATTGAACCAACACTTTCCGGATTGCACGATGCAGCAAGGTTAGCTGAATTGGTTGATTCGTTTAAAATACCTGTTTTTGCCCTAATTAATAAATTCGACATCAACCCTGAAATAAGTGGGAAAGTTGAAAATTACCTCGCAGAAAAACAGATTCAGCTGGCGGGCAAAATTCCTTTCGACACAAAAATGGTGGAATCGATGATCGCAGAAAAAACAATAGTTGAATTTGCTCCTGAAGAAAATACCAGCAAAGAATTTTACACAATTTGGGAGAAAATAACTTTGAATATGACCTAAAACAATTGTCATGTATAAATTTTTATTTGGACCGGTTCCCTCGCGCAGATTAGGTATTTCTCTTGGCATTGATCTGGTTCCACATAAAATCTGCTCATTAAACTGCGTTTACTGCGAGTGTGGACATACAACCAAACTTACCACTGAGCGAAAAGAATATGTTCCGGTAGTCGAAGTTATCAGGGAAATCACAGATTTTTTAAGTAGAAATCCTGCTCCTGATTATATCACTTTTTCTGGCGCCGGTGAACCAACTTTAAATTCAGGCATCGGAAAAATACTGGATTTTATCAAATTGAATTACCCTAATATCCCTGTTGCAGTTCTCACCAATGGAACTTTATTCAGCGACAAACAGGTTAGAAATGAAATTTTGAAGGCCGACATTGTACTTCCATCACTGGATGCCGCAACAGAAAGGGTATTTAAGAAGATTAACCGGCCATCTAAAAATCTCGGCATTAATAAATACATCGACGGTTTGGTTGATTTCAGAAAGGAATTTAAGAGCAAAATGCTCCTCGAAATTTTTATTTTGCCCGGATATAATAATCATTTCGAAGAATTGAATGAGTTGAAAAAAGTCATTTTGAAAATAAATCCTGATCTGGTTCAGCTCAACACACTCGATCGCCCAGGAACTTTAAACGATATAATTGCTGCAACTAAAACTGAGTTACAAAATATTACCGAAACCTGGAATCTTGAAAATATTGAAATTATAGCAACTGCTCCAGTCCGAAAAAAAGTTAAGTCATACCGGTCGGACATGGAAACTGCAATTCTGGAAACTATTGCGAGAAGACCCTGCACTCTTGTTGATCTTTCGCAAATTCTGGGAAAGCATATCAACGAGATTAATAAATACCTTGATGTTTTAGAAAATGAAAAAAAAGTAAAAATTGTACGACTTGAGAGAGGCATATTTTATCAAAAAATCAATTAAAATACAACTACAATGAAAAATTTTGATGTTATTATTATCGGTGCCGGTCCTGCAGGCATTATTACCGGCGTTACAGCAAAAAAAGCCTACCCAAATAAAACAATGTTAATGTTCAAAGAAGAAGAAAAAGGATTGGTTCCCTGCGGGATTCCGTATGTTTTTCATTCATTGAATGGAGTAGAACAAAATATGATGGGTACAAAACCATTTATCGACTTAGGTGGCGAAGTTATAACTGACAAAGTTGTTGATGTTAACATACAAAACAGCTCACTAAAAACGGAAACAGGACAGGAATTTGGCTTCGAAAAACTTGTATTTGCAACAGGTTCAAAAGTAATGATTCCTGAATTTATTCCGGGACACGACCTACAAAATGTATTTTATATTAATAAGAGTTTCAATTACATCAAAAATCTTTTTAATGATCTTCAAACGAAAAAAGACATAATTGTAGTTGGTGGTGGGTTTATTGGCGCAGAAGTAGCTGAACAACTTGCACTAAATCCGGGTAAAAACATCACTTTGGTTGAAAGCGAAGAATTTTGTTTTTCAAAAGCTTTTTCGCGGGATTTAAGTTCAATTGCAACAAAAGCTTTAGCTGAAACTAACGTTAAGGTACTTACTTCAACAAAAGTTGAAAAAGTTATTGGGACTGATGGAATTGCAAGTTTTATTTTATTAAATACCGGGGAAACAATTAAATGTGATGCAGTAATTATGGCCATTGGATACAGACCTAACACCGAACTGGCGAAAAAGGCAGGACTTGAACTAAATAAAAGAGGTGCCATAAAAGTTGATAATTATGAACGTACCGAGTTTCAGAATATTTGTGCTGTTGGCGACTGTTCGCAAACTACTGGTTTTTTAACCGGCAGGTCCGATTCTGTAATGCTCGCCTCAACCGCAACAGCCGAAGCCCGCGTTTTAGGCCACAATTTATTTGGAGTTAAAATCCGAAAAACTTTTAATGGCACAATTGCAGTATTTTCAACAGAAATAAATGGCCTTTCCATGGCATCAGCAGGTGTTAATGAATCGAACTCAAAAGCCGCCAATATTAAAGTTGTTTCGGCAATGTTTAGCGATTTTGATACACACCCGGCAGCATTTAAAACCACAGCTCCTTTAACCTTGAAATTATATGCCTCACCTTGCGATGGTTCAATACTTGGAGGTGAAGTTTGGGGAGGAAGATCAGCGGGGGAAATTATCAACACAATTAGCCTGGCCATTCAAAAAGGTGTTTCAGTTTTTGAGTTAATATCTTTTCAAATCGGTTCTCACCCACTATTAACTAGCGCGCCTACAAAAACAATTCTGATAAAGGCTGCCGAAAAGATAATCGATATTATTGAAAACAATAAGGCTTGCTAACTCCCTTGAAATAAAAAACATAAATGCAAACTATCGAAAAAGTAATTGATGTAATTTCAAAAATAATTCACCCTGCAATTAATCTATCATTGACCGAACTCGGTATTGTTCAGAAAATTGAAATAAATGATGATACAGTTATTGTAACATTTGTATTTCCGTTTCCTGATATCCCGATTGCCGATAAATTGATTAACACTGTTTCTACGCAAGTTGAAAAAATGGGGTTGAAACTTGAATACATTGTAAGGGTGATGAAAAAAGAAGAAAAAGAAGCTTTTTTACAAATGGAAACAAAAGCATGGAAAGGTCTGTGAATGAAAGAAAAGTGGAAATTAACAGGATATCAAAAGAAGAAAATATTGAAGACGGTATCGTGAGTAAAGGTAGTTTAAGGAGTGTTCTTAGAGTAAAAACAAAATGATTGAAAGTTTTATTCCAATTTTACTTAAATCCTTAATGATAACCGGTTTTGTGTTTATCATGATGCTGGCTATTGAGTACATTAATGTGCAAACCAATGGAATCTGGCAAAACAAATTATCAGATAATAAATGGAATCAGTACATTTTTGCTGCATTCCTGGGCGCGATTCCCGGGTGTTTGGGTGCTTTTACTGCTGTGGCACTTTTTTCTCACCGGTTAATTTCATTTGGAGCATTGGTTGCCGCAATGATTGCTACCAGCGGCGACGAAGCATTTGTAATGTTTGCTTTGTTTCCTCAAAAAGCATTACTTCTTACTATTCTTATATTTATTATTGGTATTGCAGCTGGATACATTACCGATAAATTGTATGTTCCGGGGAAATTACTTGCACGATTAAAAGAAAACAGTTTTCCTCTTCACGCAAAAGAAGAATGTGTTTGTTTTCAAAAGGATAAGTTTTTACAACAAATATTTCATCCTTCTATTTACAGAATGCTTTTGTTGAGTTCAATTTTACTTTTTTTGATAGCATTAATTTCAGGAATAATTGCCGGAGATGCAAAACTGTGGATAAAAATCACTTTAATTCTTGCTGTTGGTTTTTCGCTATTTATCGTTTCAACCGTGCCCGAACATTTCCTGAAAGAACATCTTTGGAAACACATTGTAATAAAGCATATTCCGCGCATTTTTCTTTGGACATTTGGAACACTTTTAGTTTTCGGTGTTTTAATGAATTATATTAATGTGGAAGAATGGCTTTCAAACAATCTGTTAATGGTTTTGGTTGTTGCGGTTGCAGTTGGGATTATTCCCGAGTCGGGTCCACATCTTATTTTTGTAACTCTTTTTGCTCAGGGCAGCATTCCGTTTAGTATTCTACTTGCCAGTTCAATTTCACAGGATGGGCATGGAATGTTACCTTTACTGGCAGAATCGAAGTATGGCTTTTTAGCAGTAAAAATTGCAAACATTTTAGTTGCACTAATTGTAGGTATATCTGCTTTATTAATCGGGTTTTAAAAAGAAGTTCAGTAT
This sequence comes from Bacteroidales bacterium, assembly GCA_038217255.1. Classification (GTDB taxonomy): domain Bacteria; phylum Bacteroidota; class Bacteroidia; order Bacteroidales; family Prolixibacteraceae; genus Draconibacterium. The sequence continues at coordinate 4,375 of JBBQPP010000059.1, forward strand.
TGGCTGGATAAAATTCAAAATAAGTTTTGAGTTATGCACCTTAACAATTTAAAATGAAGATAAATTTTGCAAATGGTTTTAACATCAAAAAATTCGACACATAATTTTAGGTCATTTCTATTTCATGCCGGTTTTTTGGCCCTTGCAAAAAATTTCATGGATGTTGACACCATCATTCCCGCCATGATAGTAGAAGCTGGTGGTGGAGCAATGCACATTGGTATAATGACTGCAATAATGCTTGGAGGCTCCAGTTTTACCCAATTGTTTTTCGCTCCCTATTTGAGCAACAAAACCTATAAAAAAAACTATTTGCTTTTTGGAATAAATACCCGAATTTTTTCATTGGCCGGACTCGGGGTTTTGTTGTTTATGATTAAAGGTGAGAACATGGGATATGTTTTGTGGCTTGCCTTCTTTTTTATAACCCTTTTTTCTTTGGCGGGTGCTTTTGCAAACATTAGTTATACCGATATTCTTGGCAAATCGGTACTTGAAGACAAACGCAAAACATTCTTTTCCTCCGTACAAATTATTTCCGGAATTATCGTTCTTGCTTCTGCATTTCTCGTAAAACAGGTTTTGGTTTGGAAATCGTACCCCGTAAATTATGCTTTTATGTTTTTTATCGGAGGCAGTCTGTTATTGATAGCTTCCGGCGGTTTCTGGAGTTTAAGGGAAGTCGTTCCTTCAAAATTAAAAATATCGGGATTGATGTCTTTTTTTCAGATTCTGAAATCGGAACTGAAACAAAATAAAAAACTTAAATATTTCCTTGGATTTATTAATACACAGGGAATTGCCATTTCATTTCTGCCCTTTGTGATGCTATACGCCAAACAAACCTTTCAAACCCAAAGTAACGATACAGGAACTTTTTTGATTTTTAAAATTGTCGGTATTGTTTTGGTTAGCCTTCTGGTTTTGCTGGGTGCTAAAAAATTGAAATATAATTTATTGTTATTTAGTAATGTTTTTCTCAGCATTCTTCTTGCTGCCGTTGTATTTTTTATTCATGATGCGGCTTCGATAAAATACATTTTCATTATTGGAGGCGTTGTTTATTCCTTATACACCATGACTATGAGCGGATTATTATTAGAGGTTTCAGGAACTGAAAACCGTGCTTTATATGCAGGATTTGCAGGTGCCGGAAATATTCTTCCGGCCATATTTCCTCTAATCGGGGGTGGTATAATAAACCAATTTGGCTACCCGGCCTTTTTTATTCTTTTTATGCTGATTATTGCCATGGCCGCTTTTTTTATCCTTAAAATTGATTGTAAAAAATGAAACGACCATGAATAAAGCTTATTCACACAGGAGTAAATTATCCGCCAGCAGGCGAATGGAGCCCGCCTGAATGACATAGTCGGCCAGGTTATATCAAATACAAATAAAAACAAATAACTATATCACAAATGAAATTAACTGTTTTAACCGAAAATGTGGCAGGTGGTAAATTCCTTGCAGAACATGGACTTTCCTATCTGATAGAAATTGATGGAGAACAAATTTTGTTCGACACAGGCCACTCTGACGTTTTTCTAAAAAACGCCAAAACACTTGGAATCGACATTCATAAAAATGTTCAAAAAATTATCTTGAGTCATGGTCATTGGGACCATGGCGACGGACTTCAATTTTTGGAGAATAAAACGTTGATTACTCATCCCGGTTCATTTGCAAAAAGATTTCATAGAAATGATAAATCACCTGTCGGATTAAGTTATTCAAGGGAAGAAGCGGCAAATATATTTACGTTGATTGAATCAAAAATTTCCTATCAAATTTCCAAAAACCTCTATTTTCTTGGCGAAATTCCGCATGAAAACCAATTTGAAAGTCAAAACACTTCTTTTGAATTTAAAAACGGAGAGGATGATTTTATTACGGACGATTCTGCTTTGGCTGCCATAGTCGAAAACAAGTTGGTTGTTGTAACCGGTTGCTCACATTCAGGAATTTGTAACATTTGCGAACATGCAAAAAAAGTGACTGGAATTTCAGAATTACAAGCTGTAATTGGGGGTTTTCACTTAAAATTGAAAAATCATCAAACTCTCGAAACTATTAAATATTTCAAGAACAACCATGTTGAAAAATTGTACCCGTCGCATTGCACTGAATTTCCTGCCTTGGTTGAATTTTACAATGAATTTGGCATCAGACAGGTAAAAACCGGAATGATTTTTAAGTTTTGATTTAATAAAAAATAAGGTTCTTCTTTTTTATTGAATTATCATTTTACTATTGATATTCATTTTAAATTCCCACAAAACCTCCCTGTTTATTTACAAATTATTACTTAATTTCATCCATATTTGTTTTATTTGCGAAAGACAGCAAATTGATTAATAAAGTTTTAATTTATCGGATTATGGGATTTAAGGCTCCGGAAGATTGTCAATCGTTGGAAGAAATTAGAAATGTGATTGATAAAATTGACGAATACATTATTTCGTTATTTTCTGAAAGGCATAAATACGTTGAAGAAATTGTGCGTTTTAAACACGACAAGGATGCAATAATTGCACAGGAAAGAAAAGATCAGGTGATTCTTCAGCGAAAAATGTGGGCTGAATCAAAAGGACTTAATGCTGATACTTTTGAAAAGATTTACACATTACTGGTAAACAGCAACATAGAACATGAAATGGAATTATTAAAAATGAAAAATAAGCAATAATGTATAAAAAAGATATTAAAGTAATGGACTGCACCGTGCGCGACGGTGGGTTGATGAACAAATGGCAGTTCAGCGATGAGTTTGTGCGCGGAGTTTACGATGCTTGTGTTGAAGCCGGTATCGATTATATGGAAATCGGCTATAAAAGCAGCGAATCGGCGTTTTCGAGAAATGAAGTTGGCCCTTGGAAATTTTGCGACGACAAAGATTTACGTCGGATTATGGGCGACAACAATACAAACCTGAAAATTTCAGCAATGGCGGATATTGGTCGGATTGCCCCTGACGATATTCCACCTTCAAGCGAAAGCTTAATTGATATGATACGGGTTGCCTGTTACGTTCACCAGGTTGACAAAGCCGTTTGGTTGGCTGAACATTGCATGGACAAAGGCTATGAGGTTACCATAAATTTAATGGCCGTTTCAAAAGTGAACGAGGTTGAATTGGACCAGGCATTGGTCGACCTAGCAAAGTCACGCGTTCCCACAATTTATGTAGTTGACAGTTTTGGCAGCCTTTACTGCGAAAGTATCGAACATTTGGTTAAGAAATATAAAGCTGCACTACCCGGAAAGGAATTGGGAATACACGCGCACAACAATATGCAGCTGGCCATGTCGAATACAATTACGTCGATAATCAACGGTGCAACTTTGCTTGATGCAACTTTGCTTGGCATGGGTCGTGGCGCAGGAAACTGCCCCATTGAAATTTTGATTGCTTTTCTGAAAAATCCAAAATACAGGTTACTTCCATTGCTTGCTGCTATTCAAAACCATGTAAAACCGTGGCAGGAAAAAATCGATTGGGGATATCACGTCCCATATTTGATTACCGGAGCGTTGAATGAACATCCGCGAAGTGCGATGCAATGGATGGATTCGGAACGCAAAGATGATTTTGTTGCGTTTATGAAAGAAATGCACGATTACGAACTTTTAGAGTAAAAAACGCCCTTTTAATAAGCCTGCTGGAATACGATTTCACTTATACCAGCGGGTTTTTCATTGGTGGGGTCAACAAAAATCCGGATCGTTAATTTGCCATCCTTTACTTTCACAACCTTTTCGGAGGTCCAGGTAAAGTCAGCCTTTTCATTTGAAATAATTCCCGCATCAACTCCTTCAAATGATATTTTCTGCCAGGTTGGTAAACTTATATCGCCCATTTTTGCCCGAATCCGGTAAACTCCGTTATGCACATTTATTTCATAATCATAAAATTCATTGGGGTTTGAGCATTCGGCAGCAGTTCCTTCAAACAACTTTTTCCTCAACCGCACATTTCCTTCTGAACTTTTTAACGCGTATTCAACTTTATCAGCGGTATTCCATTTTCCCAAATCCCAGCCTTTACCAGAATAGTTTTCATACGCACTGGCATTTTTCTGATTACCATTTTGCGAACTGATTTTGCCAAAGAAAAACCTGCCTTTTGAATAATATTTTGGAAATGCAGTTGTCTGCTTAAAATAGAGTTCAAACATTTGCGGAAAACAATTGACAACATTTTGTTCACAGTTTTCGGGAGTAGGGATTGAATCCGATTTGATAACGGAAAATGTGAGATGCCCCCAGTTTTCGTCGCCCCAAATTGTGCCGATTGGTTCCCCCCGCATTAATTTTTGCTCTTTTTTAACTTCTATTTTTTTGTTATACAAATGTTTGTACAAATAATAGATTCCAGGCTGCGATTCACTTTCCAACAAAACCACTGCTTCTTTTCCGGATTTATCCATATTTTTTTCTTCAACCCAAATTACCGAGCTGTTTTCTATGGCAACAATCCAATGTTTTTCAATCCCACGAGCATCCTGCAAATCAAAATCAATACCGGTGTTTGTATCGCAACCTTTCATTTTTTTTTCAGCAAGATACATTGCCGAAAACATATAGCTATCCTCATCCACACTCCATGTAAAACCATCGTTAAAACTGATTGGGAATATATATTTATTGGGATCGAGCAGCGGCAAAACGTTCAACGACAAACAAATCAAAGCATCCTTTTTTAATAATCCGTGTATTTGTTTGTCAGAAGAAAGTGCTTTGACATTTGAATTGTCGGCAACAAAAATGCGCAGATTACCAATTTGTTCAGGAAGCGATCGTCTGCTGACTTTTAGCCAAATCGTATCCGTTCCTATTTTGAATTGATTGAAATGGTTTTCAACTTTCAGGAGCTTAATTTCGGCATCATTGTATTGAATACTTTCCCCGATATTTATGTTAAAATAGGAAGTATTTCCCCAGGTAAAATCGGGAAAAGTTTGATGCTGTGCTGTAACAAAAAGGATTTGATTTACACAAAGAAACAATATTACAAAAACTCTTTTCATGGTTTGATTTGAAACACGGAATCATTCAAATGAAAAGGAAATTCTTTTTCTTTTTCATTTAAAACGGACTGAAATTGTTCTTTTAAAAGCTGCTCATTTTCAGAAAGATTCGTTAGTGGCAATTTTTCCAATGTATCGGTTGCTGTATTGAAAAAACCTCCATCCCGATATAACTTATATTCCTTGTTCATAACCCACCTGTTGCTTTTAAAATTGCCCCAGCGAGGAGAATAATGAATAAAAACTTCATCCTGAATTTCTTTATTTCCGGTAATGGCAGTAAGAAAACTTTTACCATCAGTCACATATTCTGAAGGTGCAATGCCGGCTGCTTCGCATAAAGTTGGCAAAACATCGGCAAAAGATATCAACGATTCCGAAACTCTTTTACCTTCCATTTTGTGCGGCCAGGAAATAATCATTGGAACATGATTTCCAGTATTTTTTGATGAACCTTTACCGCCCTTTACTTTAGCATAATTAGTAGAAGAAACAACTGAAACATTTGTTCCGTTATCGCCTGTAAAAATAAAAAGTGTGTTTTCCCAAACTCCTTTTTCCCTTAATTTGTTTTCCAACTGACCAATTATTTTATCTGTATATGCCACCATATCAGCAAAATATGCGGTATCATTTTCATATCTGCGCAATGAATCCGACCATTCAGGAGAATCAGGGGTAGGTACAAACGGATCGTGTACCAATACCATCGGATAGTAAACGAAAAAAGGCTGTCCGGCTTTTCTGTCAATAAAATCGGAAATGTAATCAGCAAAAACCTGCGGTCCAAACAAATCAGGTTGCCTGGGTAAATCTTTGCCATTTTGGGTAATTAGCGGATCAGCATATCGCTCCCCATCTTTTTTCTGATGATGCAATTGCCACAAACAATACTCTTCGAAACCAAAGTGATATGGACGATTAACATCCTGATTATCGGCATTATTTCGGTTCAACCCGTTCAGTTGCCATTTTCCGGCAATACAAGTTGCATATCCGGCATCCTTTAACAAATTTCCAAACGTTTTTTGATTTGGATTCAAATACCCAAAGTCTTCATAATTGCGGTAATTAAATTGCCCTGTCATTATTTTCACCCTCGATGGCGTACAAAGTGGTTGAGAATAAATATGTTCAAAACGAATTCCATCAGCGGCTAATCGGTCCAGATTTGGAGTTTTATATTCTGTGCTACCATTACAACCTAAACATTCATACCCCATATCATCCGCCATAATCAGCACAATATTTGGCAACCTTTCTGCTTTTTTACATGAATTCATGCCAATAGAAACTGACAAAAGAACAAATGCTATTTTTAATAATTTTCTCATAATATTTTATGGAATTACAATTTTATCCCGTTCCGAAATATGCTTTTTCAACTTTTCCGAAAGCTGCTGAACCAGAACTTGATTCTCCGGTTTTTCTGAAATATTCAAGGTTTCTTCAGGATCATTCGTCAAATCATACATCATTTGGGCGGTAACTTCATTTGTTTTATCGTTTAACCATTCTGTGTAAGTGTGGGTTTGTGTAACAATTGTTTCTCCGCGAATCCAGCGGCAATAAACTTCTTCTTTCCATTTTATATCAGGATTCCCGGTAAGTGGCACAAAACTTTTTCCCTGCAAATGGAATGGTTTGCTTATTCCGGCCAAATCGCATAACGAAGGATAAACATCTACATATTCAATTAAAGCATCAGTTTTAATATTTTTCTTTTTACCCGGAGCTTTTAAAATAACAGGTGTGTGCAGTACTTTCTCGAAATTACAATGTTTGCACCAAAGATCGTGTTCACCCAAATGCCAACCATGATCACCCCATAAAATTACAATTGTATTTTCGGCCAATCCCAATTTTTCAAGTTCGTTTAAAACTTTACCAATTTGAGCATCGGTATAACTAACACAAGCGTAATATCCATGAATAAGTTTTCGCATAAATTCCTTTTCCATCGGCCCTTTATCGGGAACATCGGTATAATTGCGTAGTTCGCCAAAATTGTGCATGCATTCATCAGGGGCATCTGTTGGTTTTTGCATGTTTTCAGGTAATTCTATTTTATTAAAATCATACAAATCCCAGTATTTTTTAGGTGCGTTAAACGGAAGGTGAGGCTTTAAAAACCCAACTGCCAGAAAAAATGGTTGTTCTGTATTTTTAAAATCGCGAAGTTTTCGAATCGCCTCTTCAGCAATCATTCCATCTGGATAAATATGGTCGGGTGCATCCGGTGATTCAAATGAAGGACCATTAATCCCACCTATATTTGAATTTTGGCTAATTTGTGCATGCGACTCCGGCAAAACATAAGCCTGCCAACCTTTCCAGTCTCCTTGCGGAAACCAGGGAGTTTCCGACCAACTACCTGCTCCATCAGTAATGTGGTGATATATTTTTCCAAGCGAAACGGTTGTGTATCCATTATTTTTAAAGTGCATTGGCAAACTAACAGTGCCCGGCACTTCCTTGTCTTGCCAGCAATCGTAGTTTACAAACCGGGTCCTGTTGGGACGCATTCCCGTTAAAATACTTGCCCTTGACGCGCCACAAACGGGGATATTGCAATAAGCGCGGTTAAATGTCAAACCCGATTCAGCCAGTTTATCGATATTGGGCGATTTAATTTGTGAATGGCCGTAGCATCCGAGTTCGGGACGTAAATCATCAACAGCAATAAACAGCACATTGGGTTTTATACTATTTTGTGCAAATAAAAAAACAGGCAAACACAGGCAAAACAAAACGTACAAAACACTTTTCATAGGACAATTATTTTTGTTGGTTGATAAATGATTTAAAGTTACCACATTCAAGTATTAACGAAAGTACTGTTTTGAATCAGAATTTCCCATATTTGTCCTCCTATTATGCAGGTTAAAATTATTATAGCGGTTTATTTTCTCCTTGTTTTGGCCGTTGGGGTATTCTCTTTTTTCAAGATAAAAACTCCGGCTGATTATTATATATCAGGGAAAAAAGCCGGGCTAATTCCTGTTTCCGGAAGCTTGCTGGCAACAATATTGGGAGGTTCAGCAATTCTTGGAACAATAGAATTAAGTCAGAAAATAGGTTGGGCAGCGCTTTGGTTTTTATGCAGCGCTTCACTGGGGTTGATAATTCTTGTGCCACTGTCGAAATATGTAAGCAGATTTGGCAATTACACTTTACCCGAATTACTTGGCAAGTTCTATGGAAAAAAAGCAGAAATCATTTCATCGTTAATTATTCCAATTGCCTGGATAGGAATTGTAGCGGCACAAATTATTGCAGCTGCAAAAATATTAAGCGGATTGGGGTTTATCGGGTACAATGAAGCAGCCATTGCAGCCGGGATAGTTTTTGTACTTTACACTGTAGCAGGCGGACAAATAAGTATTTTAAAAACCGATGCCATCCAGTCTGTGATAATTGTTGTAGGGCTTTTTGTTTTGTTGGTTTTTTCGGTAAAAAAAGGCAGCATACATCCATTCGAAAGCTTTGAAATAAAAGCACTTTTTAATGATTCATTTTCCTTTTTAGACTTGATTATTTTGCTGCTCACCTATTCGGTAACCTTTGTTGTTGGCCCCGATATTTATTCACGTGTATTTTGTGCTAAAAATGAAAAAACCGCTTCGAGAAGCATTCTGCTTGTTGCAATTATTCTCATTCCTGTTTCATTTGCATTAACCTGGTTAGGTATTTTTTCAGTAAACAATGAACATGAAGGAATCGTCAGTTTTGCCGGGCATTTGCTGCCAGGCTGGGCTTACGGACTTTTTAT
>JBBQPP010000060.1:0-13161 GCA_038217255.1 Bacteroidales bacterium
CTACATTCTTTTAAATCCCTGCAAAGTTATTAATCGCCGTGTGAAAAGGTCAAGGGGTAAACAAGCACGTTTGCCTGTTTACGTTTGTGACTATGCCCGTTTTTTGTTCAATTAAAGATAAAGAGTTTCCTGATAATCCGAAAGATTCGCACTCCACAGATTAAGCCTTATATATGAAGAGGTAAAAATTTATTGTTCCCACATTGTTCCCACATTCAAATAAAAAAGGGTTACAAAATTTGGAACCCTTTGATTTTCAGTGACCCTGGAGAGACTCGAACCCCCAACCTTCTGATCCGTAGTCAGATGCTCTATCCATTAAGCTACAGGGCCGGTTTGTTTGCTTTTAAAGCGGTGCAAATATAATACTTTTTGATAATTATTCTAAAAATAGGAGTTTATAAGCGAAATTTTAAGCGCGTTCATTTTTATTCAGTCATCGCCTGGTTCGTCATCTTCCTCATATTCATCAAATTGATCATTTTCGTTTTGCTTCAGCATTTCAATAATTTCGTTTCGCGACATTATTTTAACATTCGTTACTATCATATCATCGTCAAGGAAACCTCCATATTGATTGCATTCGTCAATAATATTCCTGAATATCTGTTTTAAATCTGATTGTAGCGGGAGCATTGCTAAAACAGTAGAAAAACCTTCAGAAAAATCCATCGATTCAAACTCCCCTTCGTGTTGATTCAGCTCAAAAATAACTTCATTTTTTAATAGTTTTTGCTGAACTGCATTTAATAATAACTCCCTGTTTTTATTGATAAAAACCACGTAGTACCTCAATTTCTGTCCTTTTCCTCCCAATCCGGTTGATATAAATACCAACTGTTCGTCAAGCAATGAACTCTGAATAAGCATTCTACTTTCCTGAAATGCAAGTATAGCCCATTGTTTTATTTCACCTTCCGCTAAACCAACAAATTTTTCAATCGTGCGAAATGCTTTTACATCATCAATTATAGCTATTGACAACAGAATTTCTTTTTTCCGTTCCACACTTATTTCGGGTAAAAAAAGTTGTTCGCGGTTTTCAAAGGTTTCGTTTGTGTGAGGCTTCGACCGCACTTGTTGAGCACGTTCGAAATACTTCATTTGCACATCGATATCTATCTGTTCTTCCAGTATGCTAAAATTATCAGGCAAATCATCAAGTACTTTTCGAATGTTATGATAAAATTGTTTCTCTTCCATTATTAATAATAATTCGAACAAAAATAGTTACTTGTTGTAATAACTAAAGAAGAATTGCATTTTATTTCATATGAGTTGAATTGGATTATATTTGTGCAGCTTATTTTTAATGATTATAAATATACGAAAGAGGGGATTGGGGAGAAGTGAAATTAAGTGAAGTAAAAAATAGTGAAACAGTTGTGATTACCAAGGTACTTGGGCATGGTTCGTTCCGGAAAAGAATTTCGGAAATGGGTTTTGTCAAAGGAAAAGAAGTTAAGGTAATTAAAAGCGCCCCTTTCAATGGCCCGTTTGAATTTAAAATAATAAATTATAATGTGTCGCTTCGTAAATCAGAGGCTGAATTAATCGAAGTAATCCCGGTTCTCGAATTTATTAAATCTGAAAATGAAAATTACCAGGGGATTATCGACCGGGATATAAGTCTTGTTGACCAGTCAGAAAGAACAAAAATCATAAATATTGCACTTGTTGGGAATCCAAACAGCGGTAAAACAACACTATTTAATTTCATTTCGGGTTCGAAAGAAAAAGTTGGGAATTACAGTGGCGTTACGGTTGACATTAAAAAAGCAACATTTAAAACCAAAGGTTATACCTTCAATTTTTTTGATTTACCTGGAACTTACAGTTTAACAGCCTACTCGAAGGAAGAAATTTTTGTACGGGAATTCATTTATGAACAAACCCCTGATATTGTGATTAATGTGCTCGATGCAACCAACCTGGAAAGAAACCTTTTTCTTACAACCCAACTTATCGACATGGATGTGAGAATTGTGGCGGCATTGAACATGTATGACGAACTTGAAAAGAAGAATCTTTTTTTTGATAAGGATGAGCTTTCAAAATTGTTGGGGATACCATTTGTACCCACAATTAGTTCAAGGGGAATAGGTTTAGATAATTTAATTGATAAAGTAATTGATGTTTTTGAAGGGAAAGATAAATTAACCAGACACGTACATATTAATTATGGCAAAGATTTGGAAGATGCGATTAAAAATGTGCGTCAGAAAATAAAAGAAAACCGGCCTATTACTGATAAAATCTCGTCAAGGTTCCTCTCAATTAAACTGCTTGAAAAAGATGAGCAGGTGGAATTGCTATTATCTCATTATGAGAATTATGACGAAATTAGGAGAACTACACAAAAAGAGATTAATAAAATTGAGATACTTGAAAATGAAGAAAGTGAAACAGTAATTACCAATGCGAAATATAGTTTTATTACCGGTGCACTAAAGGAAACTTTTAAAGATACTACACAAAGTGAGAAAACACGCTCAGAAAAGATTGACAGTGTTTTAACTCATCCTGTTTTGGGATTTCCAATTTTTACATCCATCCTTTTTCTTATTTTTTACGCTACATTTACATTAGGGGCCTATCCAATGGATTGGATAGATAAGGGAGTTTTAGCGTTTGGTGATGTTATCTCGGGATTATTGGCTGATGGTATGTTGAAGGACTTGCTTGTAAAAGGTATAATAAGCGGCGCCGGAAGTGTACTTGTTTTTTTACCAAATATACTGATCTTGTTTTTGTTTATTTCTCTTCTCGAAGGCACCGGTTACATGGCGCGTGCAGCATTTATTATGGACAAGATAATGCACCGTTTCGGGCTTCATGGTCGTTCGTTTATCCCAATGATTATGGGTTTTGGCTGCAATGTGCCTGCAATTCTTGCCACCCGTTCTATGCGAAATAAGGGCGACAGGATTCTAACTATGCTTATCATTCCATTTATGTCATGCAGTGCGCGGCTTCCTGTTTATATACTGATTATATCGGCATTTTTCGACAAGTATCAACCCCTGTATTTAATTGGCATTTATGCAGTGGGAATTGTATTTGCTTTTATTACCGCTCAAATTCTGAATAAAACATATTTCAGGAACAAAGAAACGCCTTTTGTTATGGAGTTGCCAACATATCGTTTACCAACTGCGAGAAATGTAGTGTATCATATGTGGGATAAAACCCAGCACTATTTGCGAAAAATCGGAACAATTATTTTGGTCGGTGTTGTAATTGTGTGGGCGCTTGAATACTTTCCGAGAGAAACTAAAAATTCAAGGATAATAAACAGAGAAATTCAAGCTGTCACTCAAAATACAACATTAAATCCGCAGGAAAAAGAAAACTCCCTTTCGGCATTGGAAGTCAAATTGGAATCCGACAGACTCATCAACTCGTACCTTGGAAGAATTGGAAAATTTATCGAACCTGTTATGAGGCCACTTGGTTTCGATTGGAAGATGAGTATTGCTTTAGTTGCCGGACTTCCGGCCAAGGAAATTGTAATTAGCACAATGGGTGTTTTATATCAGTCACGCGATGACGATAACTCTGTAAACCTTCAGCAAAAATTAAAAAGCGAAAAATTTGAAACCGGGAAAAACAAGGGGCAGATTGTTTTTACTACTCCCGCTGCACTTGCCTTTCTTATTTTTATTTTGATTTATTTTCCATGTATCGGGGTGGTGGTTGCTATAAAAAATGAATCTGAGTCTTGGAAATGGGCAGCATTTGCCGTATTTTACACAACTTCTCTTGCATGGATTGCAGCTTTTTTTGTTTATAATATTGGTAATTTAATTGTTTAAGGTGATTCAGGAAATTATTACATACATGATTATTGGGGCTGCAATTGCACTGGCAATTTCCATGACAGTTAAGAAATTTCATGGAAAAAGAAAGCCCGCAAAAAAAGTAGATTTTAAAAAAGATACAATTTCTATGCATCACGATTGCTCCGACTGTTCAGCCGAATGCATGCTTCGCAATGCTGTAAAACCTGTGATTAAAGAAAATGTTGAATTGTGTAATAAAATAGAAAAGCAGCGTAAATTATAGCAAATTAAGTTGGTGTATTGTTTCTGTTGGATTTTTTGAGTTGAATACAAAACTCCCCGCTACCAGCACATCAGCACCATTTTCAAAAAGTTTTTTTCCGGTTTCGAAATTTACACCCCCATCAACTTCAATCAAGCATTTCGGATTATTTATTTTGATGAGTTCCTTCAATTGCCTTACTTTTTTGTAGGTGTTTTCAATAAAAGATTGTCCCCCAAAACCCGGATTTACCGACATAAGTAAAACCATATCGAGGTCAACAATTATATCTTCTAAAAATGCAACCGGAGTATGTGGATTCAGGCAAACACTTGCTTTTGCGCCCAGGCTTTTGATAATTTGAATGGTGCGATGCAAATTTTTACAAACCTCATAATGAACCGTTATTGTTGACGCTCCTGCTTTTGCAAATGCTTCAATTAAACCATCAGGGTTGACAATCATTAAATGAACATCCAATGGTTTTTGGGCAATTTTTTTTACATGTTTGATTATTGGTATCCCAAATGAGATATTTGGAACAAAAACGCCATCCATCACATCGCAATGTATAAAACCGGCATCGCTCCTGTTAATCATTTCAATTTCCTTTCCAAGAATATTAAAATCGGCTGCTAAAATTGAAGGTGCTATTATTCGTCCCATTATTTGGAATAAGGTTATTTACCAAGATAAGCTTTTAAAAGTCTGTTTCGAAATTGGTTCTTTAATTTTTTGATGGCTTTTTCCTTTATTTGCCTCACCCTTTCGCGTGTTAACCCAAATTCATCGCCAATTTCTTCCAAAGTAAAAGGTTGATAACCGTTTAATCCGAAATAATGCCTGAGAATTTCAGCTTCACGTTCAGCAAGGGTCGATAATGAACGTTCAATTTCTTTCCGCAATGAAACATTCATTAATTCCTCTTCCGGATTGAGAGAATCATCGTTTAACATCACGTCGTACAAATTACCTGCTTCTTCGTCGCGAAGCGGTGCGTCCATAGAAACATGGTTATTCGAATAATTAAGCGCATCTTCAATAATTTCAGGTTTGCTTTCCATTAAACCTGCAACTTCTTCAATTGTAGGTTCCCGCTGAAACTCCTGTTCCAATTTATTGAAAGCCTTATTAATTTTATTGATTGAACCGATTTTGTTAAGAGGAAGGCGCACAATTCGTGCCTGTTCGGCAAGTGCCTGCAAAATTGACTGACGAATCCACCAAACCGCATAGGAAATAAATTTGAATCCCCGTGTTTCATCAAATCGCTCGGCAGCTTTTATCAACCCAAGATTTCCTTCGTTTATTAAATCAGGCAAACTTAAACCCTGGTTTTGATATTGTTTGGAAACAGAAACTACAAAACGCAGGTTTCCTTTAATAAGCATTTCAAGGGCTGCGCGATCTCCGGTTTTAATCCGTTTGGCCAATTCAACTTCTTTTTCAGCGGTAAGCAGATCCACTTTACCAATCTCATGCAAATACTTATCGAGCGATAAAGTATCACGATTGGTTACCTGTTTTGAAATTTTAAGCTGTCTCATAGGTTAGTATTGTTAACAATAATCTGATAAACAAAGCGTTAAAGTAATAATTTTTTTCAGAAATACAAATTGCATTGTTTTATACGTTAAAATGGGCACTATGTAACTTAATATATGTTTTTATTTTAAAATGACTTCTTTCATTAAAAATTCCCTAAACACAGTGTATTCATTATTTAGCAATTTGCTTTTCTTTTCTCCTTTCATAAATACTGCCAGTTTTTGCGGCAGTGGAACATTTCCTTTTCCTATAATATTTTCTACGGTTTCGGTAAATTTTGCAGGATGTGCTGTTTCCAAAAATACCCCAATCTGATTTTCCGACAAACTTTCATTTAAAGCCTGAAAGCCGCAAGCGCCGTGAGGATCGCACAAGTAGCCAGTTTCGGAATATACCTTTTTTACAATATCCCTGATTTGTGAATCACTATAAAAAATACCTTTTATTATTTCTGAAATTGTTTTATGTGAATGATTGTACAAATCGAGTATCCGCGCAAAATTGCTTGGCGCCCCCACATCCATGGCATTTGCAAGGGTTTCTATCGATGGTTGTGGTTGATAATTCCCGGTTTCGAGGTATTTAAAAACCACGTTGTTGGCATTGTTTGCCGCAATAAATCTGGCGACCGGCAAACCCATTTCCCGCGCAAAAAGTCCGGCAGTAATATTTCCCAAATTCCCGCTTGGTACCGAAAAAACCAATTCTTTATTTTCAAGAATGCCCTTTTCTTTTAACCGTGCATATGCATTAAAATAGTAAAAAGCCTGGGGTAAGAAACGCGCAACATTTATTGAATTGGCTGAAGTAAGTATCAGGTTATCATTTAATTCGCTATCTAAAAAAGCCGTTTTTACCAAATGTTGGCAATCATCAAAAGTACCCTCAATTTCAAGTGCTGTTATGTTCTGACCAAGTGTTGTAAACTGAGATTCCTGTATTTTACTCACCTTTCCTTTTGGATACAAAACAAAAACGTGTATCCCATCAACACCAAGAAAACCGTTGGCAACTGCACTACCAGTATCCCCCGAAGTTGCCACAAGCACGTTAACTTGTTCTTTTCTGTCGCTTAAAAAGTAGTTGAGCAAACGTGCCATAAAACGCGCCCCCACATCCTTAAATGCGAGTGTTGGTCCATGAAAAAGTTCGAGCGAATAAATTGAATCGGTTACTTTAACAACCGGGCAATCAAAATTCAAAGTTTCAAATACAATTTCCTTCAATTTTGATTCTTCAATATCTTCCCCGAAAAACTTTTTTGCTACTTCGAAACTAATTTCCTGAAATGTAAGATTCTGGATTTGATCAAAAAAAGATGGTTCAAATTTATTGATATGGTCGGGCATAAAAAGCCCGTTGTCGGCAGCTAATCCTTTTACAACAGCTTCTTTTAGAGAAACTTCGCGAGTATTTTTATTTGTACTGTAATATCTCATTTGCCGGTTTAGAATTATTAAAAAATTCAAGGAAGTCAAAACTAGAAAACTAATTCCATCAATAACGAACAACTACTAAAAACTAAAAAAGTTTAATAATCTATTCATAGATCATGATAAAAATCATGAATGTGAAAGTTGATTAATCTTGAAACAAGAATAATTTAATAAACTGATTTCCCCGAATTGTTCCAAATGCACCCTTTTTAACACTGAATTCGTCATACCTCTTAACTTCATCCGGCTCAATTCCGGGATAATAAATGCTAAACGGAACAGGATCATGAGTATGTGTTTTTAATGCACAAGGTGTTGGGTGGTCGGGCAGAATTGCAATTGCAACCGGTTCTTTCATCTTCCCCGTTTCTTCAATAATGTATTTCACAACACGATTGTCGAGATATTCAATTGTTTTTGTTTTAAGTTCAACATCCCCTTCATGCCCTGCCTCGTCGCTGGCTTCAATGTGCAAATACACAAAATCGTTTGTTTTTAGCGCTTCAATTGCTGCTTCCGCTTTTCCTTCGTAATTTGTGTCGTACAATCCTGTCGCACCTTCAACATGAATAACTTTCATTCCGGCATAAACGCCTATCCCATGCAATAAATCAACTGCCGAAATCATTGCTGATTTCTCAATTCCGTACATTTCTTTTAATGTTGGCATTTCAGGTTTGTACCCCGGCGACCATGGCCAAATACTGTTGGCCAGATCTTTTCCAATTTTTTTACGATTAATATTGACAGGGTGGGTTTCAAATAATTTTTGCGATTCAAGTATCAATTGATTTAGTAATTCCGCTGTTTCATTGGCTTCCGTAGTTTTGGGTTGAATTAATACATCCTTGAACGGTGTTCCGGTAACATCATGGGGTGGAGTGCATTTCATATTTTTAATACCATTTTTAATAACAAGTAAATGGCGGTATGAAACTCCCGGGTAAAACTTTATTTTTTTGTTACCTAATTTCTCATTTAAAAAATGAATAAGTTCCGCAGCCTCATTTGTAGAAATATGCCCAGCGGAATGGTTCTTTATTTTTTCATCTTCAATTGTCAATAAATTGCAGCGAAGCGCCAAATCTCCCGGTTGAATGGCAACTCCTATACTCGCAGCTTCCAGAACGCCCCTGCCTTCAAAAACCTTTTCAACATCATAACCCAAAACAGCCATGTTGGCAATTTCGCTGCCCGGGTGCATTGATTTTGGCACTGTGGTAAACAAACCCGATTTGCCATGTTTCGCCAGCCAGTCGATGTGCGGCTTTTTTGCCATTTGCAGGGGAGTTTTATTTCCATAATTTTCCAGTGGCTCGTCCGACATTCCGTCTCCGAGTATAATAATGTGTTTCATTTTTTAAATGTTTGTTTTTAACTGTTAATAGTTGCGGGTTGCAGGGTTCAGGTTCCGTGTTGCAGGTTATGAACTCTGAACTTTGAACCCGGAACTAAATTCTTCCAACTTCGCGCTTCCGTCTTTCTTAAATGTTCGACACTTTTATTAAATCCGCAAAAACCCCGGCGGCCGTAACTGATGCACCGGCTCCATATCCTTTAATCAACATTGGGAACTGCTGGTATCTTTCGGTTGTATAAATTACAAGGTTGTTGCTTCCTTCCAAATCAAAGAAAGGATGCTTTGAATCTACTTCCTGCAAACCCACTTCTGCAATTCCATTTTCAAAACGGGCAACAAACCGCCATTTTTTATTTTCGGCGGCAAGTTTTATTCGTTTTTGTTCAAACTCAGCATCGAGTTGCGAAATATTTTGCCAAAAATCATCAAGCGTTCCCTGGAAAAGGGATTCGGGAACAAATCTGTTAATTTTAATATCGTCCATCTCAATTACATAACCCGATTCACGGGCGAGGATCAGCACTTTCTTGGCTACGTCAACTCCGCTTAAATCAATTCGCGGGTCTGGTTCAGAGTAACCTTCTTCTTTGGCCATTTTAATGGTTTTGCTCAATGGGATTTCCGTTGAGATTGTATTAAAAATATAGTTCAGGGTGCCCGATAATACTGCTTCTATCTTAAGGATTTTATCACCCGAATTTACCAAATCGTTTAGGGTGTTTATTATTGGCAAACCTGCACCAACATTGGTTTCGAAGAGAAATTTTACCCCTTTTTGTTTGGCAATTTTCTTTATTTCGAAATAATTTTTATAAGCTGATGAAGCCGCTGCTTTGTTTGCAGTTACAATTGAGATGTTTGAACGAAGGATATCCTTGTAAATCGATGCTACCATATCAGAAGCAGTGCAATCTACAAAAACCGGATTGTAAATATTCATTTCCTTAATTTCCTGTGCAAAACCTTGTAAATCAGATTTTTTGTCAGAATTTTCAAGTTTCTCCTTAAACCCGGCAATATCGATCCCATCGCGGTCGAAAACCATTTTTCGCGAATTGGCTACTCCTGTTAATTTTATGTTGAGGTGTTTTTCTTTGAGCAATTTCGCCTGCTGTTTTTGTAATTGTTCGAGCAGGTTTCCTCCAACGGTGCCAATTCCCATCAGAAATACGTTAAGCTCAACATTTTCTGAAAGGAAAAATGATTCATGGACAACATTTAGTGTTTTGCGCAAATCTTCATTCCGAACCACCCACGATATATTCAACTCCGAAGCTCCCTGTGCAATGGCGATAATATTTACACCACTTTTGCCAATTGTCGAAAATAATTTCCCGGCAATTCCGGTGGTGTGTTTCATGTTTTCGCCTACAATTGCAACAATTGAAAGATCTGTTTCGATGGAAATTTTGCTGATTTGTCCGTTGATTATTTCCTTTTCAAAATCGGTTTGAATCGCTGCCCTTGCAATATCTACCGTATTTTCTTCTATAGCGATACTTATGGAATTTTCGGAAGAAGCCTGTGAAATAAGTATCACATTTACATTTTCGCGCGCTAACGCTGTAAAAAGCCGCATCGAAATACCGGTAACCCCAACCATTCCAATTCCCTGCAAGGTAACTAGTGCAATGCCCGAAATTGATGAGATACCTTTAATTACCCTTTCCGGACCATATTCCGCAATTTGAGAAATCCGTGTTCCGGGATTTTCAGGTTCAAATGTGTTTTTTATAAGGATTGGGATTTGTTTTTTGTAAACAGGCAGAATGGTTGGCGGGTAAATCACTTTTGCGCCAAAATGTGACAATTCCATTGCCTCCGAATATGTAAGTTCAGGAATTGTATATGCTTTACTGATTACCCGTGGATCAGCAGTCATAAATCCATTTACGTCGGTCCAAATTTCAAGTATTTCAACATTTAACGCTGCTGAAATTATCGCCGCAGTATAATCAGAGCCTCCTCTTCCAATGGTTGTAAATTCACCTTTGATATTTTTCGATATAAAACCAGGCACAACTGCAACTCCTTTAAAATCAATAAAAATATCCTGAATATTTTTGTTTGTTACAGTAAAATCAACAATTGCTTTTCCGAAATTGCTGTCTGTTCTAATGAATTCGGACGAATCAAACAGCATTGCACCAATAAACTCTGAAACAATATGCGATGAAATCCGCTCACCAATCCCTGCTATTCTGTCAAGTGTTTTGGCAGTCAATTCACCAACAAGTGTAATTCCGGTTAAAATTTGTTCAAGTTCATCTAAAAGTTCTGTAACGATATGATTTATAGATGCCGAGCCATTAAAAAGTTGATTGATAACATCCTGATGACGGGATTTAATTTCCGCTAAATCTTTATGGAAGTTACCATCTCCTTTTGAAGCATTTCGCGCTGCAGCAAGTATTTTGTCGGTAATACCGCCAAGTGCAGAAACAACCACAATAACATCGCTATTTTGGTTTTCGACAATGCTTTTTACTTTTCTGATGTTTTCGGCTGAACCAACTGAAGAACCGCCAAATTTTACGACTTTCATGTTTTTTGGATTCTTGATACTTGATTAAAAAAAATGGATGAATCGACAGAAGCGGTTCACCCAGTTTTGCTGTCTGTTTAAATATTATTATACCAATGTAGTCTTTTTTGTAATTGCTTCCACAATTTTGGTTTCAAGCTCTTGCGACAGTTCGGGGTTATCGATAATTAATTTCCGCACGGTTTCACGGCCCTGGCCCAATTTTGTTTCACCGTAACTAAACCACGATCCGCTTTTTTTAATAATGTTGTACTGAACTCCCAAATCAACAATTTCGCCTGATTTTGAAATACCTTCGCCAAACATAATATCGAATTCTGCTTTACGGAATGGCGGCGCTATTTTGTTTTTAACGACTTTCACCCTTACATTGTTTCCTTGCACTTCTTCGCCATCTTTTACCTGACCAATGCGCCTGATATCCAAACGAACCGAAGCATAAAATTTCAATGCATTTCCACCGGTAGTAGTTTCGGGGTTACCAAACATTACTCCTATTTTTTCGCGCAGCTGGTTGATGAAAATAACGCAGGTTTTTGTTTTGCTGATATTTGCCGTGAGTTTGCGAAGTGCCTGCGACATGAGGCGAGCCTGTAATCCCATTTTAGAATCGCCCATTTCTCCTTCGATTTCAGCTTTTGGCGTTAAAGCTGCTACTGAGTCAATAACAATAATATCTATCGCTCCCGAACGAACCAGGTTATCTACAATTTCCAATGCCTGCTCACCATTATCAGGTTGCGAAATCAATAATTCATTGATATCAACGCCAAGGTTTTTCGCGTAATAAGGGTCGAAAGCGTGTTCGGCATCAACAATTGCTGCAATCCCTCCGGCTTTTTGCGCTTCGGCAATGGCATGTATTGCCAGCGTTGTTTTACCCGATGATTCAGGTCCGTAAATTTCAACAACACGGCCTTTGGGATATCCTCCAATTCCAAGCGCAACATCAAGTGCAATTGAGCCTGACGAAATAGCTGCAACATCGTCAACCGGACGATCGCCAAGACGCATTATCGATCCTTTGCCGTAACTTTTTTCAATTTTATCCATTGTTAGCTGAAGTGCTTTCAACTTCTCTTTGTTCATGGCCAGTTTTTCTTCTTTTGTCATGTTTAGGTTAAATATTTAATGTTTCAATAATTTGATTTGTATGGTTTTTTGTGTCAACTTTTTCAAATACCGTTTCAATAATCCCGTTACCGTCAATTACAAAAGTGGTGCGGATGACACCCATGTACGTTTTACCATACATGCTTTTTTCGCCCCAGGCTCCGTATGCTTCAAGAATTTCGTGGTTTGTGTCGGAAATCAGGTTAAATTTCAATCCGAATTTATCAATAAATTTAAGATGTGATTTTTCGCTGTCAGGACTAACTCCTACAACCTCGTAACCTTTTTTCAACCACATTTCGTAATTATCGTTCAAATTGCACGACTCGGCAGTGCATCCGGGCGTATCGTCTTTCGGGTAAAAATATAGGATAAGTTTCTTCTCTTTAAAATCATTCAAACTTATTTTTTTTCCGTCCTGGTTCACTCCTTCAAACATGGGAGCTTTGTCTGCTGCTTTCAATTTCGACATAATTAATCCTGTTTTTAAGTTCCACAAATATATGTTATTAATGATAAATCTCAGCTTAATTGCAATTCAATATTATTCTTTCAAATACAGTTAAAATTTAATTCACCATCGTTTTTTTTGTATTTTTACCCTGAACAATGTTTGAACTCACATTAATATGAATCAAAAATCGATATTTATATTTTCAACAATATTAATTTATTTTTTGTTTGTGCCCTTTGGGTCAAAAGGTTGGTCATTTCAGGAAAATCCTTTAACAAAAGCCATCCAGTTATTTGATAAAGAGAAGTATGCAGAAGCAGAACCACTTTTCAAAAAAATACTTGATAACCGGCCCGATGATTTTATGGTCAATTATTTTTATGGTGCCTGCCGAACCGAAAAAGGTCATTACAGTGAGCAGGATTTAAGCTACCTTGTAAAAGCAAGCAAAGAAGTAAGCCCATTGAATATTGATTTTTATCTCGCAATTCAGTACCACGCTAAAAATCAATGGGAAAGAGCATTGGCGTATTATAAATTGTATAAATCGGTGGCGAGTGCAAACGAACAGGAGAAAGTTAAATTAGCTTTGAAAATGGAACAATGCTCTAACCATGTTAATCCATTTACTTCTGCTGAAACTGATGAAATTAAGATAGCA
>JBBQPP010000061.1:0-12899 GCA_038217255.1 Bacteroidales bacterium
AAGTATAAATGGGACTGTCAGACTCCTCTTTGTTTAAAACAGCATCAATTGTATCACCAAGCACTTGTTGGAATCTTAGAACTTCTTCGTAATCAATGGCTTCTCCAAGATGTGTATAGCTGGTAATTTTAATATGATTCAAATCAAATGGGTACGAATATTTATCTTCAGAAATTACTATTGTAGTGCGTTTTTTAAATGCGTGCCTTATTCCCAGTTCATAGAATGCATTCACATTTGCTGTTGAAAGGTCCGCAATTACCAAATCTGCATTATACAATTCGTTGTACATCTGGTAGTCAATGGATCCTGAATGAAGAATTTCATCAGCGCGAATACAGGTAAGTCCTTTTTTTTCAACCACAGGTTTTATTAAAAGTTTGTACGATTTGTTCAAATCAAGTTTTCTACCTGTAGAAAAATCAGTTTTGATTCCAAATCCCATTATAACAAAACATTTTGGGGTACTATTTTCACTATTCTCAGTCATAAATTTTCAAATTTGATGCGTTTTACTTGATACTTGATAATCAATAATCATTTCTCTCTTAACCATACAATGCAATAAACTTTTCCAGTTCAAGTGTATTTTCATTCCTTTCTTTTCTGAAATTCAAAATCTTACTCAGATTTGCTTTTGTAGTTCCCATCATCCAACTTTCTACAGCCATAGGCTTTGCTTCGTAGAAAAACTCTTCTGCCACGTCCAATTTGTTTTCTATTACTGCCAATTCGAGCAAGGTTGCATAATCCCAGTAATCAGGGTCTTTTCGTTTCATTTTTGCATTTACGGCAAACTCAACTGCCGGGAGTAAACGAAGCGCTTTATCCTTGAAACCCAATATCTCCAGACAAGTCACATAATTTACCCCCGGATAGGCATCGCGGGGATCGGAATCAAATCCTTTTTCATAATATTTCAGGGCATTTTTCAAGTGAACTTTTGCCTCTCCTGTGCTTCCTGCTTCATATGCTCTTTCGAATTTGTCCTTATATATTCTTCCCCAAATGCCGTATGATTCGCTGCTTGCTTTTCTATCCGTTTCTAATTTCCGCAAAACAGTTTCCGCTTCATTTATCATCACCTCATCCACTGGTTTTGCTTTACCTCCGTTTCTGTTTAGCACAAAAGCGTACTGTTCCTGAACCATTACCGTTTCAAAAACATAACGTGGCAATTCCTTTATAAAAGCCATCATTTCATTAAAAGCTTCAATGTTTCGATACGAGATCATAATATCAATAAGAACTGCCGTTTCAATGTTTTCAAGTGGTTTGTATTTTTCAACGACTTTGTTTATTGCATTAATCCGGAGTGGTTTGATTTTGCCTTTATCATCATCAAAAACATTTCGGGCATAAGCCAATTCATTTTTAATAATGTCATCATACTGAACTTTGTCCCTGAAAACATCCGTTTTTTCGTGTGCCACCGAATTTTGAAACGAAATTCCATTTATCATGTCATAAAGCGGACTGTCGGTGTTTCGGATCTGTTTTGCATTAATTAAAATTCCTGCAAGTTTCTCAATGTCATTTTCCTTGTCCGTTAAATTGAAATCCTTGTCAACCTGGTAGGCAAAAGTGCGGTCGGGGCCAACATCGAAAGGCAACGGAAAATGAGATGAAGCAATAATGGGAATGGTTGTAAATGGTTTCACCGCATAACGCATTCCAAGTTCGTAGTATGCATTTGGATTGAAATTCGTCAAATCGGCAATGCAAAATTCACTAAGAATTATTTTCTCGTACATGGTTTTGTGAATGGAGCCAAAACTCTTTTCTTCCCGCTCAATCAATGGCTCTAATTCCGCTTTTTCAATGGCGGGCTTAACCAACTCTTCATATATTTTATCGAAATCGATTTTCTGAACAGGATTTCTATTCCCTTCTGTATATTTGGCCCTCAAATCATTCAGGTTTTCTTTTGAGCCAAAGGAGGTGATGACAAAGCAATAAGGATTCATTATATTTCTTTTAAATTAATCGTTGAAATGTTCTTCTTTTATTTCCCCTTTTCCGGCAGCTTCTCCTATTTTATAAAGAATTTCCCGGTTTTCGGCATTGCTCATTTCAACCAAACTTTCAACATCTTTTTTAGTAAATGGCTTTTCAGATATCTTCAAGTTGTCTAAATCGTTTTCTGTAATTGGGAAATTATAACGCAAGTATTTAAGTTGAGGTTTCATTCCGATATAATCATCTTTCAGGTATTCAATTTCCATATCAACGTAATGAGCAGTGGGTGAATCAGATAACCATTGAAGCATAATCTGGTTTTGCCAGCTTGAATCCTGCATCAGCATATCAGGTACAGTTTCGGCCCAGGTTTTTATCCAGGCATTTGTAATTTCTCCTGTCTTCTTTTTAAATATGCTGTAACCAGTTCCTACCGAAACAATTGTTAGATTTTCAGCACTCATTTGCCAATGGAAAGGAAACCCTTTTAATGTTGCCACCATCAATAAAGTAAGGGATGGATTATTTGCCGTGCTTACGCCACCGTCAACAAAAGCTGCCCTTTGTCCGTCTCCCACATCAATCATTTGAGGAACAAAATAGGTAGGCGCAGCGCTACTTGCACGCACAGCCTGCCAAAGCGAAATGTTTTTGTTTTTCCCCAAATTTGTGTTAAAAAATTTCCCCTTCGGATGGTTGATCAGCGGCCAAGTACTGTTCGTGTCAGCACGTTTTGCCACTATACACAAACCGGTTTTTATCTGGTCGCTATCTAAAGTCATTGTACCAAAAATGGCTTTCAGATTATCTTCCAAAGCCTGGTAATCATATTTCGCTTGTAAGAATTGCCAGGTTTGCAGGGGATTATACCATTTTTTCTTTTCCCCAAATATTTCGCCACCAAGCTTCATGTACAATGTAGCTATTTCGTCAACACTTTTACCTATTGCCAAAGCCGCAGCAATAATTGAACCTGTTGATGTTCCGCCAATGAGGTCGAAATAATCACAAAGCAACAAATCCGGATCATTTTCTTTTGCACGGAGAATTGTTTCAATTTTTTTCAAATACCCAAGTGTCAGTGCTCCGCGAATTCCTCCGCCGTCTAATGACAGTATTCTTTTTGGGCCGTTTTGTGGATCTAAATGTTCGTGTAATGTCTTTTTCATTTTGAATTATTTTTAAATTGTTATCGGTTTATTTATCATTATTTGGCACTGAGTCATGATTGTCAACTTCTCCCATTTCCTTTGTGTCTCCACTATTTTTGACGGGTGGCCAGGCTTGTCGTTCTTTATCAAGCATAGCTTCCACCCTTGTAATAAAAAGGGATTCTTTATCGACATCGGAAACGGCATAAGGTCCAACATGGAAATTGTAATAATGTATTTCGGGCTTTAATTGCTCGCAAGTGGTGCGGTAATTCGTCCATAATTCCTGATAATTGAATGTTTTAAGTCCGGTAGTTAAAATAGCAACAATGGCGGACACGATAATTACAATAATTTTATCCCATTCAATAGCAGCTAATATTGGGGTTAATGCAGAAAGTACAATTAATACCCATTGAAAATATTTGTATTTTTTCTGGTTTAATCCTGCCGTTTTCTCGTAGTAATTTAATTGATCATAATACCTTTTTTCAAGATATTCTTTAAAGTTTTCTGATTCCATAAAGTTAAATTTAAAGGTGACTAAGATGTTTTAATACTAAATATTATATAGTTTTTAATAGATAGAGAAATGATTTAAAGAATGAAATGTACGAAATTATTTACTATTATTTAGAAAATGTCTAAATAAAAATATTAGGGATTGTCAAAAACAAAAAAAAACCAAAATCCACAAATTAAATCTGCCTTAAATTGCTTAAAATTAGATTTATCTTAAATTTTAATTAACTTATAAATAACCAAAAATCAACATCATGTCAAAAGAAAATTTAGATATGAACATATGTTGCCCTGATTTCGATCCGGAACCATGGGATGGAAAGGTCTTTGAATGGAAGGACAAAAAATTTATCAAAGACGGTGTTTTTACCCTTTTTTATATGCCTGCCAATTTTGGTGGTGTAATGAAGAGATTAGATAAGAAGCGGTACTTTTGTGAGTAAAGTATATGAAGGTCCTTTTAAAGAAACAGGGTTATGGCAAAATGATTTTACAACCTGGTACAATGCCCAGGGACACAAAACGGTTAAAAATTTTATGTGGTACACAGCTTGTCCAAAATGCGCGAAAAAATATGGAAAAAACTATGTTGTAATTCTGGCTGAGATTAAATAAGTCAATGGTCATCAGTCATTTGTCAATAAATCAAGTATCACGCATCCAGCATTTAGTAACCAGCATCCAGCATCAATCCATCCAATAATAACTGTCCGCTAATCAATCTCCAACCTCAACCCATCATAACCCACAAATACATTCTCCGGCAGTTCTTTAATGATATCATCATATTTACCAAAATCGTGACTTAAATGAGTCAAATAGGCCTTTTCAGGTTTGATTTTCTGGATTACTTCAAGTGCTTCTTCGAGATTGAAATGTGAAATATGTTTCTCCCTGCGAAGACAATTGAGAATTAAAATCCGGCTTCCTTTTATTTTTTCCATCTCTTCCGTGGAAATAAAATTAGTGTCGGTAATATAGGTTAAATCCCCTACCCTAAAACCATAAACCGGTAGTTTATGGTGGAAACAGCGGATTGGAATAAACTCAATTCCGTCAATTTTAAATCTATTCCCATTAATCATGTGCAGATGCATTTTGGGAACTCCCGGGTATTTAAAATTGGCAAAAACGTAGTGAAAAATTCTTTTAATTGCTTCCTGCACACGATCTTCAGCATAAATATCAGTTGGGTGTTTTTGTGTCCAGTTAAAAGAGCGGATATCGTCTAATCCAAAAATATGGTCAACATGTTCATGTGTCAGTAGAATTGCGCGAAGTGAATTTAACTTTTCTCTTAACATTTGTGCCCTGAAATCCGGTCCGGCATCAATAACAAAGTTCAGTTCATTTATTTTTAACAGCAACGACGAACGCAAACGCTTATCTCTGGTATCGTTTGAAAGGCAAACTTCGCAATCACAAGCAATTACAGGCACACCCTGTGATGTTCCTGTGCCAAGAAATGTCGCCTCAATTTTTATCTTTTCAGGTTGTTTCACCCCGCAAATTTAACAAATGCAATGCTTTAATCACGAATATCTCTATTTTTACGGAAAAAATTCAGAATGGCAAAGCTCTTTCTTGTTCCCAATGTTATAAGCGAAGGTAACTGGCAAAATGTATTACCTGCCCAACTTTTTCAAATTCTCACTGATACCCGGTATTTTATTGTGGAAGACATCCGCACCGCGCGAAGGTTTTTAAAACTGGTTAATAAGGAAATAAACATTGATAACTGTACTTTTTATGAGTTGAACAAACGAACAAAATACGCTGAAATCCCCAACTTTTTAAAACCAATTGAACAAGGATTTGATGTTGCTGTAATTTCGGAAGCCGGTTGTCCCGGAGTTGCTGATCCCGGAGCCGATGTTGTAAAAATTGCTCATCAAAAAGAATATAAAGTCATTCCAATTGTTGGACCATCATCTATTTTGCTTGCTTTGATGGCGTCAGGAATGAACGGACAAAATTTTGCTTTTAAAGGTTACTTACCTATTAATTCTGCCGAAAGAGTAAAAGAAATCCAGATACTCGAAAAACGTGTAAGCAACCAGCGCCAAACACAAATTTTCATTGAAACTCCATACCGCAACAATCACCTAATCAGCGATTTGTTAAAAACATGCTCCCCCACTACCCTGCTCTGTATTGCCGCCAACATTACCGGCGAAAATGAATTTATTGCCACAAAAACCATGCAGCAATGGAAAAGCAAAGTGCCTGATTTACATAAAATACCGGTGATCTTTCTTCTAGGGACTTAAGAGAAACTTCCTTTTTCAAACCTTCAAAACAATAGCAGATTTAAAACTCCTATTGTTTTTTATGTTAGATTGTCTTAAATTGTATGATTTATAAATCATACACAATGAAAATCAACGCCATTACATTTAACGGAACGGAAAAAACAGATTTCGACAAAAGCCAGTATTCGGATGAAAGTCTTGAATTACTGAATTATTATCAGATTGAAACAACACAACGAGGAGATGATAAACGCAAAAAATTAGAGTTTAAAAAAGACCAGGTATTTGAGTTTGAATTTGAAGATGGCACAAACTGGATTTCAAGCCCGGATACTTTGGACGATATTTTTCCCGAATTGATGACATCCGTAAAGCGCTCTTCATCAGAAGATGGTGTTTTTGAATTACCAGTTGAAATTAACTCCGGAAGCACTGACCGTTCGATTGTAGGAAAGATATTATTAAAGGCAATTAAAGTTTTTTCGAAGAAAGTAGCAAGCAAAGAAGTTAAAAAACTGGCTATAAAACTCGAAGACAAACAATTGGAAGGAAAGATAGGTCTATATGGATTGAGTTCTGATTTTCAGCTTGTTGATTTCGTTCCTGACAATAGCACCTTACCATACCTGGTGCTAATTCATGGAACTGCATCTTCAACATTGGGATCGTTTGGAGAAGCAGTTGGTAGCGATTTTATGAGTTTTATACACGAAACTTATGATAAGCGGATCCTTGCGTTTCAGCACCGTACCTTAACAGAAAATCCTCTTCAAAACGTAAAACAATTGATATCAAACCTGCCAAACAACTGCGTGTTGCACCTTATAACCACTTCGCGCGGAGGCCTGGTAGGAGAAATTTTATCCAGATTTTGCAACAGCTCTACTTCTAATGGCTTCAATTCCACAGAAATGGCCATTTTAAAGAAAGAATACCCCAAGAGTTATTATTCAGAAATTGAAAAAACAATCAATGAAATAAATGCAATTCTCCTCAACAAAAAAATTAAAATCGAAAAATTCATTCGTATTGCCTGTCCGGCAGGTGGAACAACACTTGCATCAAAACGTTTGGATTTTTTCCTGAATATTACTTTAAATCTTATAGGGGTTGCCACAGGAATGGCAGCCAATCCAATATACATGGCTTTCAGAAACCTTACGGCTGCTGCAATCGACAGTAAAAATAAACCGGAAGTATTGCCAGGACTGGAAGTCCAAAATCCGGGGTCACCGTTTATCAAAGCGCTCAATTGCCCAATGGATTTAGAAAATCCGGATGGACGGATTGTTATTAACAATTCCCTTGTGGTTATTGCCGGAAACTCAAAACCTGCGTTAAAATTAAATGCAATTTGGATCATTGCGAGCAAACTTTTTTTTCAGCGGAAGAACGATCTTGTTGTTGATACCGAAACCATGACATTGGGAACCAGAAGATCGGGTAAAGTACTCAGGTTTTTTTATGAAGACAACCAACTTAATCACTTCAAATATTTTGAAAACAGCATAACAAACAACGCAATTTTAATTGCCTTAAAATCTGAATGGGGAACGCAGTTGCCGGGATTTACAGATGAACCCCTTTCTGTTTCAGTTGCTTCGGACAGAAACATTAATTTCAGGCCCGATGGTGGTCAATTATTTAGTAAGGAAGTCACCGGAACAAAACCCATTGTTTTGTTGCTGCCCGGAATAATGGGATCAAACCTCGAGTACGACAATAAGTTACTGTGGATAAACTATATTAAAATTATTTCGGGTAGACTTTCTGATATAAAATCAAGCAACAAAGTAAATGCGGCTTCATTAGTTTCAACTTCCTACAAACGACTTGCAGAAGAACTGGAAGATAGTTATGATGTTGCAACTTTTCCGTATGATTGGCGATTACCACTGGAGGATTCAGCTGCACTTTTGAATAAAAAAGTTAAGGAGCTGATGAAATTTGGTCAACCCATAAAAATGATAGGTCATTCAATGGGTGGTGTGCTTATTCGGGATTTTATTGTACTGCACAAAGAGACCTGGATAAAACTAAACAATTCCATTGGTTTTAGATTGATATTCCTTGGCGCTCCATTGAATGGGTCATACCGTATTCCCGCTGTTCTGTTTGGCATGGATAGACTGATTAATAAGTTAAGTTTAATCGATTTGGTGCATTCAAAAGATGAATTGCTTGAGATTTTCTCAGGGTTCAAGGGGCTTTTAAGTTTACTCCCACTTGATGGCGAACATGATTTTTCAAATCCTGAAACCTGGAACAATATGCTGAAAGGTTTAGATTTAGATTCGACCGATAATAATAAGTGGCCGGTTCCATCGGCAGAAAACCTGGCTTGGTTTGCCGAATATAAGGGCAAAATGAAGGATGCTTTGGTTGAGGAAGATTTCAAAAATGCCGTTTATGTAGCCGGACGCGACAAGGCAACTCCTTGTAATTTCAGAATTGACGAAAAAAGTTTGGGAAAAGAACTGGTTTTTTTGAGTACCGGTGAAGGTGACCAAAGTGTTACATGGGACAGTGGTATCCCGAAATCGATGATTGACAAAAACACAGTCTATTATGTAAATGTTTCACATGGAGAACTTGCTTGCCACACTGATATGTTTAAGGGAATCAAAGAGATACTTATAAACGGCAACACCAATTTATTTTCCGGCAAACGCCCGTCACTGCGGGGAGATGAGTTGCTGTTTAAATCTCCTGATTTTCGTGATTTTGACCTCTCACAAGCTGGAGTTGACTTATCAGTTTTAGGAATTGGTGGCGAAACTGAAGCTCAAATGGAATTGCCACCCATTTCTGTTTCCATCAGTCATGGCGATCTTTATTATGCAAAATACCCGCTACTTTCCGGGCACTTTGAAGACGATGGAATTCTATCTGCTGAAAAAGAAATAAATAAAAATCTTGGGGAGGCATTGAATTACAGACATAGTTTGGGCATTTACCCCGGACCAATTGGAACAAACGAACTGTTTTTATCCGACCAGACAGGTTTTAGGGGAGCCATTATAGTTGGATTGGGCAAACCTGAAAACCTTACTTCATCAGAACTAACCAAAACAGTTGAACAAGGTGTTTGCAAATATCTGTTGAGTTTTAATGAGAATATGTCGATGGCAAGCAAATCAGGCACTGACATTCAATCACTTGGTATTTCATCGTTGATTATTGGTGGTGGTTATGGTGGTATAAAAGTTGAAAATTCTTTAAAAGGAATTTTACAAGGTGTTCACAATGCAAACCAGAAAATTAGAAACCTAGATCTGAACAACACACCCCAAATAGGCACTATCGAATTTGTAGAGTTGTTTGAAGATTCGGCAGTTGGGGCGCTGTACTCGCTTGGGAGGATTGAAAAACAGGAAACACGGTCGTTCAGGATTTTAATGGAAGAGAAAAAGTTACATACTTTGTTAGGCTCAAAAAAACGCATCCCAAATGAAATATCAACGGAGTGGTGGAATCGGGTTACAGTAAAAAAAGTGGAAAATACAGACACTGACAAAACTGTAAGATGTCTTACGTTTAGTGCATCAACAAGCCGTGCATACGAAAAGGAAATCGAACTGATTTCTACCCCGGCACTTATGGAAGGGACAATAAAAGGAATGTCAACAAATAACAGGTGGACTCCTCAAAGTGCAAAAGCTATTTTCGAATTGCTGATCCCTAACGATTTTAAAGAACAACTAAAAAGACATGGAAATATCAGCTGGATTTTAGACACTTACACGGCAGAATATCCCTGGGAGTTGTTGCTTGACGAAATTTCCGATTCACGACCATTGTGTGTGGCATCAGGCATGATCAGGCAATTATCAACACAAAACTTCAATCAGGTTATCAAATCAACACCAAAAAACAATGCACTTGTTATTGCTGATCCCGATTTAAAAGGTTTCGCAACGCAACTGCCTGGTGCTTTGAAAGAGGGACAGCAGGTTGCAGCAAAACTTTTGGAACATGGAATTCAAATAACGACAAGCTATAAAGGCACCTGCGATGAGATAATCGAGAAACTGTTTTGTAACGATTATCGATTAATTCATTTATCGGGTCATGGAATTTTCAACGAGGATCAATCAAAAGGTTCAGGTATGGTAATTGGCAACAACATGTTTTTATCGACCCGCGAAATACGGCAAATGAGCACTGCTCCCGAACTTGTATTTGTTAACTGTTGCCATATCGGCAAAATTAGCGGGGTTGCCGAAGAACTTTATCAGCAGCGATATAAACTTGCCGCAAATATTGGCACACAATTAATTGAAAATGGCGTGCGCTGTGTTATTGCCGCCGGATGGGCTGTTGACGATAGTGCTGCACTTGAATTTGCCAATGTTTTTTATGACAGGATTTTGAGTGGTTATACTTTTGGTGATTCTGTAAGTGATGCCCGCAAATCTGTTTTCTCAAAATACAGCAACACCAACACCTGGGGGGCATATCAATGTTATGGTGATCCATTTTACAGGTTCGATCAAAGGAAACAGGACAAAGCAAAGCACAAGAAAATTTACATGATTTCACAGGAGGCTGAAATTGACCTTATGAATTTGCTGAATGAATTGGACATTGGGAAAAAATCAACCGATGAATACATTAAACAGCTTGAGGAAATTTGTGAGGGAGTTGACAATGCTAAAATCAGGACACCAACTATTACAGAAAAAGAGGCACTGATTTATCTTGAATTAAAACATTATGACAAAGCTTGTGATAATTTCAGTGCACTTTTAAAAGTTGAAGATGCTTCATTTTCATTTTCAGTAGCCGAAAAGTATTACAACGCAATGGCAAAGAAAGTTACAAGTGAATTCAAAGATTTTCTGGTTAAAGAAAAAAATGACGATGAAATAGAGCGACAAAAAAATATAGAAAAAAACAGGTCAGAAAGCCTGAAAATTTTAAACAAAGTTACTGCCGATTTAGAAGCACTTGTAGAATTAATCCCCTCTTCTGAAAGATTAAATATTCTCGGTAGTACCTATAAACGGAAAGCATTTGTTATAGGTAAAAATAAGTTGGAAACCTATGAAAAGGCAGCGCTTAACTACCAAAATGCATATTCCTATTCGAAAAATTGGTACTCGCTCACCAACTGGATGGCACTTGAAAGTGCCTTGGTTATGGCGCAGTTGCACAGCTGGGAAAGTGATTTAAACAGTAAAAACGAAAAATTAGGTTACAAATTATTTTCATACGAAGAAGCACTTAGTTTACTTGACGAAGCCACAACTTCATTAATCGACAGCGAACGGATGAGTTATTGGGACATGCTTGCTGAAATTAATATTGGATTGTGTAAATACGTTTTACAGTTCTCAAAAACAACTGATAAAAATTTGTCAGGAATTATCAGTCAACAAGATATTTATTATGAAATTGGAGAACTATGGAAAAAAGCCGGGTCGAAGGGTAAGCGTTTCGCCGAAATTGAACACCTTGAGTTTATTATAGATGCACTTTCAATAACAAATAATAAAAACTCCAAAACTTTGGCAACAAAACTTGAACAATTAAAAAAGGATTTAATTAAACAAATTGAAAATTAAATTGTCTGCAATCTAATTCTTATTGCATTAAATATTTAAAAACTATTTAGTAAAAACAACTTAAAATAAAATACAATGAACAAGTATTACGATGTACACAACCACCTTTTCAACAAACACTTTCTGGGTAAAGAGCTTTTATACAGAATGATGAAGGAACTTAGAAAATTTATTGATTTACAAAAAGATCGCAGTTTAGACAGAGGTCCTGACCGGGGATTAAAAAATGTGATTACCTCCTTAAAACGATACAGAAAGGCAATAAAAGTTTTTACTCGAAAAAACTCAATTGCCATTTATGAGGAAATGGACAAAACCTACAAAGGAGAATTTATTCTCACTCCCCTAACCTTCGATTTAACCTATTGTTTTGCTCCCACTGCTGACCGCGACATCGCTGCCGGTTCGCAGGATACGGTAAAAGAAGCAATTGAAGACGAGATGAATGTAATGTTTGACATTGTTGAAAATCAAACACGCAGCATGTCGCGGGTTTTTAATCCATTTGCGGAAAGCGATGAAGACAAACTTTGGAATGAGTTTCTCGAAGAAAAAGAGGAATTTATGAAGGATGCCGGAGAATTCCAGCAGTCTGATGAAACTCCTGATTCAGATGGCACCAGAGGTATATTTAAGAAACGTAGCCCTTTTGATGGCTGGAATGAACAACTCAGGCAAATTGAGGAGTTAAAAAAACACCCGGATTATAAAGATATGGTTTACCCGTTTTTGGCAGTCGATCCGCGTAGGCCCGGAATTGCCGAGTATGCCAAAGCAAATGTAGGTAAAGGAAAATTGTTTGCAGGTGTAAAACTATATTGTCCGAACGGCTACTCACCAACCGATCCGCTGCTTTTTGGATCCGAAGGAAAAAGAGACGGAATTTATGCTTTTTGTGAAGACAACGGCATTCCCGTAACTGTACATAATTCCGATGGTGGTTTTGCTACACTTGCAAAAAGTGTTGTTATCAATGGATTGATTCATGTAAATGGTAAGTTGATCCAGCTCAACAATGAACTTTTGAAATTTTCAAAAGCAATCACGGAAAAAGATGCGATTTACGAGCGCGCACTGGCGATTAACCATCCGCTCGTCTGGGGAAAAGTAGCCGAGAAATACCCAAACATGCTGCTAAACCTGGCACATTTTGGTGGAGGCCGTCAATTGGAAGCCGCTATGGATAACCCCGACAACCTGAATTTGTGGTCAAACAGAATAATAGAACTGCTGAAAGACAACCGTTACAAGGTTTATACTGATGTATCATGTTTCAGCGAATTTAGTTCAATAGACAAACTAATTGCGAGCAAAGTTTATCCTGAAATCAAAAAGCGAATTCTTTATGGTTCGGATTACACATTATTATTGCTTTTTGAAGATGATTTCGATGAAAATATCCGCCAGTTCAGAAACAAGTTTGGAAGCGATTTTGATATCATCGCCCG
>JBBQPP010000062.1:0-12810 GCA_038217255.1 Bacteroidales bacterium
CACAGTTTCATAACCAAGCTTAAAAAAATCGATATCGGTAGTACGCCCTATTTTTCCCGCTTCGGCAAGCGGAACAATCACTGCCATTCCCAACTCATCATTATTTAACGACTGCACATCGTGGGTTCCAATGCATTGGAAATTACCTGCTTTAAATTCGAATGGTTCACTTTTTAAATGACTTGTAACAATTCCGGTAACAATCTGATCATCATCAGAACAACCAGTAAAAGTTACATCCGATTCGAACCAATATTTTCCGGGATAAATTGAAATTCTTTCAACGGCTTTCAGTTTTTCGCTGTTTACATCCCAACCTGAATAGCGCAACTCAAAAATGGAACGCACAGGGCCTTCAGCAATTTTCTGGTATTCATAACCCTCGGTTGAACCTAACCTGTAAAGCGAATCATTTTTCAGGATTGCCAAACCGCCCGAACCAAGCGAACTGCCACAATGCAACACGTCCATTCCCCAATCGTTTAGATTGTGGTAGCTTCCCATTTCGGGTGTGCTCAATTTGTCCAAAATCAATTCGGGTTTGAGTTTTCCGAACAAGTCTTTCACATTTCGGCAATCAAAATAGTTCCGAAATGCAATTTTGTCGTTTTCCCAACTCACACTTTCGGCTTGTGCAATAATCTCAAAACCATCTTTGCACGGAAGCGCGCGATAATTGTCCACTTCTTTGTAACCGCCGTCTTTCTGTTTAATCGCGAGCCTTAAATTTGTACGTTTTTCAAATTCAGGGTACTTCTCTTTTGGCACAAAATCAACTTCAATTTCTTTGGTTTCATTTGCTGAAAGGTCGATGATAAAAACAACTTCGTCCCAATTGCCATCTCCATCCAAATCATCGCACTGGCCGGGTAGTATTTTATCTTCTTCAATTTCGAAAACAGGTAGTAATCCTTCTTTTATTTGAACTTTCTGTGCTAACTGTTCTTTTGTCAAAATCAGTACTTCGTCCGTTCGATCAACATTCATCGAATTAGTTACAGTAAATTTCGCTTCTTTTTCACATGAAAAAAGTACGATTGAAATCAGTAAAACTAAGGTTGTTCTCATTTTATTCAGGAATATCGTTTTCACCTTTTACATAGCCGAAATTGGCCAGGATTCCGCCATCAACATAAAGTACATGGCCATTTACAAAGTCACTGGCTTTTGATGCCAGAAAGAGTGCTGCATTTCCAACATCTTCGGGTTCGCCCCAACGACCAGCCGGTGTGCGGGTCATCACCAAATCGTTGAACGGGTGGTTTCCTTCGCGAATTGCTGCTGTTTGAGAAGTGGCAATGTAACCCGGACCAATTCCATTAATCTGTAAATTATATTTCGCCCATTCACAAGTCATGTTTGCAGTAAGTAATTTCAACCCCCCTTTTGCGGATGCATAGGCTGAAACCGAATTGCGCCCGTAAACACTCATCATCGAACACATATTGATGATTTTTCCCGAACGTTTTGCAATCATTTTTGGTGCAACTCTTTTTGAGACAATCAGCGGCGCTACAAGGTCAACATCAATAACCATTTTGTAATCAGATATTGCCATTTCAAGAATTGGGATTCGCTTAATAATTCCCGCATTATTCACAAGAATATCAATGTTTCCAACTTCTTTTTCGATTTGAGAAATACCGCGATCGACATCAGCTTCATCGGTAACGTTGAATTTTATTGCAAAAACATCGATGCCAACCGCAGCATATTCCGTTTTGCAGCTTTCAAGTTTCTCGTCCGATATGTCGTTTACACAAATTTTAGCGCCGGCTTTTCCCAGCACTTTCCCGATTGCCATTCCAATTCCGTGAGTTCCTCCGGTAATCAGTGCAATTTTTCCTGTTAAATCGAATAATTGTTGTATCATTTTGATTGATTATTTATTAGTGACTAATGATTATTTAATACTGCCCGATCCCACGGGGATACTGGATTCTGGATATTTTTTAGCATCTCGCTTCTTGTATCCTTTATCTTACATTTTACACTCCCGTATTCCATACTTTATACTCTGTACTCCAAACTTTGAACTTTGAACTTTAAACTATCTCAACTCTGTCGGTTTAATGGAATCCATATCCGTATAATCAAGGTTTTCACCAGCCATTCCCCAAATAAAGATATAATTACTTGTTCCGGCGGCAGAGTGGATCGACCAGTTGGGAGAAATTACCGCTTGCTCGTTTTGCATCCAAATGTGGCGGGTTTCCTGTGGTTGTCCCATAAAATGACAAATTGATTGCCCTTCAGGCACATCGAAATAAAAATAAACCTCATTTCGGCGACTGTGCAAATGTGGTGGCATTGTATTCCAAACACTTCCAGTTTTCATTTCTGTCATTCCCATTTGAAGTTGACAGGTTTCCACTACCGTATTTATCAATAACTGATTGATAGTTCGCTCATTAGAAGTTTGCAATGATCCTAAGTGTAATTTATTTGCCTGATCCAGTGTAACATGTTTTACAGGATATTCCTTGTGAGCCGGGGCTGAATTGATATAAAAATGCGCAGGTTTCTTCGCGTCATCCGATTTGAAAATTACTTCTTTCGAGCCTTTCCCAATATAAATAGCATCTTTAAAATTCATTTTATATTCAGTTCCATCA
This sequence comes from Bacteroidales bacterium, assembly GCA_038217255.1. Taxonomy (GTDB): domain Bacteria; phylum Bacteroidota; class Bacteroidia; order Bacteroidales; family Prolixibacteraceae; genus Draconibacterium. The sequence goes on from JBBQPP010000062.1 coordinate 2,616, forward strand.
ACAACAATTGCACCTGCACCGCCGACGTTTATAACTCCAACTTCACGCCTTTCGCAAAAATAGGACGCTTTGAGTGGTTCGATTGGCTCAAGTTTTAAACCCTTTCTCAGCGGAACTGCTCCACCGACAATGTAACGTTCGATAATCGAATAAACCAGCCGTACTTTGCCGGGTTCCATTACTTTTTCCACAAGAAATTCTTTTCTTATCCTTTTAGTATCGTATTTTTTGAAATCATCGGGGTGGTAATTGTACCTTTCTTCATAAATTGTTTCCATAATATTTTATTTTAATTTGAAATTCATTTTTATTGTTTGGTCGGCAATAAAATTTTACCGTTTCCTACAAAAATAAAAAAGTTTTAAAGAATCTGCAATCGATTGCATTAATAAATATAATTATATATTTTTGAGCTTAAACTTATATACTATGTCAAATCAGGCCGAAACCACGATCCATGATATTGCGAAAATATTAAATCTTTCTGCATCAACTGTTTCCCGTGCGTTGAATGATAATCCTGTAATCAGTGAAGCAACCCGTAATTTAGTAAAACGTATTGCTGTTGAAATGGGTTACCGTCCGAACACACTTGCCGCCAATTTGCGAACAAAACGCACAAATACCATTGGTGTGATTGTCCCTTTAATTAACCGGCATTTTTTCTCATCTGTTATCAGCGGGATTGAAGAAGTGGCATATAGCCGGGGTTTTGCAGTAACAATCTCCCAATCAAATGATAATTTTGAAAAAGAATCGAAAATCATCCAGGCATTGTTTGCCAACCGCGTTGACGGTTTAATCCTATCTATAGGGATGGAAACAAATACAACAGATCATCTTAAATTATTTTCAGAAAGAAATATCCCAATCGTTTTCTTCGATAGAATTGTGGATGATATTGAAGCACACAAAATTGTAGTTGATGACTATGGTGGAGCGTTCAGGGCAACCCTACATTTAATTAGCCAGGGATCAAAAAACATTGCACACATTGGAGGCCCGCTGCATTTAAAAATTTATGAATACCGCCAGAAAGGATATTGTGATGCGTTGAAAGAAGCCGGTTTAGAGGTAAATCAATCACTTATATTTAATAACAGTCTTTCAAGGGAAGAGGGAACTTTATCAATTCAGAAATTACTTCAAAATAAAGTTAAACCAGATGCCATATTTTGTGCAAACGATACAACGGCACTGAGTGTTATCATATATTTAAAAGAAAATGGGATTAAAGTGCCAGATGATATTGCCATTGTAGGTTTTAGCAACGAACCTTTTTCCGAAGTTGTCACTCCTTCGATAAGTACAGTAAAACAACCAGGTTTTATGATTGGACAAAAAGCCGCACAATTGGTCATTCAACAAATTTTGCACAACAATGAAAGCCCTGATTACAAAACGATTGTAATGCCTACTGAATTGATTATAAGGGAATCATCAAGAAGAGGTTAGAAGGGTTTAAAGTTTAAAGTTCGGGGTTCAAAGTTTCGGGTTGCAAGTTCAAAGTTTTTGTTTGTCCTTGTTATCCTTGTTTTTTTATTCCCTGCCCGTCCGGTCAGGCGGGCTTATTTTGTTATTTTCTTACCAAAAAAAACCTGGGTGTCATTCAACAGCCAGGTTTGCAATTTTTTATCTTGTCCGGTTTATTCGTCAATCGAAATACAATCAACTGGGCAAACTTCAGCACAAGAACCGCAATCGGTACAAAGATCGGCGTCAATCTTATAGATATCACCTTCCGAAATTGCATCTACCGGACACTCGTCAATGCATGTTCCACATGCAATACACTCATCAGAAATTTTATATGCCATAATAGCGATTTTTTAAATTAAACATTTTCGTTCGCGCAAAAGTAATAAGTTTAAATAAAACTCAAACCCAACCATTCTCTTAATTTCGACCTGTTCATAATTTTGTAACATAAAATTATGAATTTCAAATCATTAACAAAGCAGCTCAAATAATAGTTTGGAAAGATTCTTTTTTGCTATTTTTGCCTCTTATTCTTTTAGATATATGAATTTAGAGTCATTATTAAAAGTTAATCCTGTTGTACTTGCTTTGCTTGCAGCACTTTTTACCTGGGTAGTTACTGCAATGGGCGCAGCAATGGTTTTTTTCTTTAAAAAAATTAATCAGAAAGTTTTAAACTCAATGCTGGGTTTTGCAGCTGGTGTAATGATTGCAGCAAGTTTTTGGTCATTGCTCAATCCTGCAATAATTATGACGGAAGAATTGGGAGGGATTCCCTGGATTCCGGCAGTTGTTGGTTTTTTGGCCGGTGGCGCATTTTTATATGGAATCGACAAAGTTTTACCCCACTTGCACATGGGGCTGAAAATAGATAAAGCTGAGGGCATAAAAACCAATTGGCAACGAAGTGTGTTACTCGTTCTTGCAATTACTCTACACAATATTCCTGAAGGATTAGCAGTTGGTGTGGCTTTTGGCGCTTTGGCAAGCAACCCCGACATGGGTATTTTGTCTGGTGCAATTGCACTTGCTCTGGGTATTGGACTGCAAAACTTTCCTGAAGGTGCTGCCGTCTCAATTCCTTTGCGTCGCGAAGGATTTTCAAGATTGAAAGCCTTTAATTACGGACAATTATCAGGTATTGTTGAACCAATTGCTGCTGTAATCGGTGCTTACCTCGTTATAATTATGCAGCCGATTCTTCCTTATGCACTGTCGTTCGCGGCTGGTGCTATGATTTTTGTCGTTGTGGAAGAACTTATTCCTGAATCTCAAACGGGACATGAAACCGATTTATCAACGATTGGAGCAATGTTGGGCTTTGCAACAATGATGCTGCTTGACGTGGCGTTGGGGTAGAAATGCGTGAGGAGATTATGGAAAACGGATACTGGATATTCGATTCTGGATACTTGATACGCTAAAACCGGAACTTGCAACATAAAACTTTTAACGCGAAACTCTAAACCCGGAACTTTGAACTCAAAACGCGAAACTCTACTCCCTTTCCATATAATACTTACAAACTGCCTTCAATCCGCAAATTTCGCACTTTGGTTTTCTGGCAATACAAGTATAGCGACCATGTAAAATCAGCCAATGGTGGGCTTTTGCAATTAATTCTTCGGGTATGTATTTTACAAGTTGAAGTTCGGTTTGAAGTGGATTTTTAGCGCCGGTGGTTAATCCAATCCTGGCAGCCACCCTGAAAACATGTGTGTCAACCGCCATTGCAGGTTTATTAAAAAATACCGATGCAACAACATTTGCCGTTTTCCTGCCTACTCCAGGTAATTTTTGCAGTTCGTCAACGTCATCCGGAATCTTGCCGTCAAACAATTCAATTAATTTTTGGGCCATTCCCACAAGGTGTTTTGCCTTATTATTGGGATATGAACAGGTTTTTATATAATCGAAAACCTCAGCAGGATCTGCTGCTGCCATCTTTTCAGGAGTGGGAAAACGTTTAATTAATTCAGGTGTAATTATGTTCACCCGCTTATCAGTACATTGCGCCGATAATATTACAGCAACTATTAATTCAAATGGATTATCGTATTCAAGTTCAGTTTCCGCTACAGGCATTTCCCTTTGAAAATACTGGATTACATATTCAAACAAATCTGTTTTTTTCATAAAAAACTTAATTTTTGTAAAAATAGTTGTTTATTTTTTAATCAAGCTGTAACAAAAAAGCATTTCATTTGTCTTACATTCAGCTATCCGATTATTATTTCTAACCCACTTAATAGAAATAGTTTTAAATTAGCAAATTAAACAGCGATAAAAGCCGGAACTCTTTCCGGCTTTTTATTTGGTACTCTTCCCAACTCTAATTTACTATCTTCGCCACTTCATTTTTTAAACACCACTTTTTCATTAATATGAAGAAATACAAATACTTTATTATCCTTGTTATCATTACAATTACTGTAATTGCTTTCATTTTCCCGTCAATTATTGGCAAACCTGATATGGCCAAAAATATAGTGGAGGAAGTATTGGAAGTTAACCATTCAAAAGAGATACAAGAAGTATTAAATAAATTCGACAGTATTTACACGGCAAATATTAATGAATCGGGTGCAATTGGCGGTGCGATTGCAATCACGTACAAAGGACAGATTGCCTTAATTAAATGCTTTGGCTTAAGACAAGCAGGAGAAAACAGCCCGGTTAACGAAAACACGGTTTTCAGGCTGGCCTCTGTTTCAAAAACTATTACAGGTGTTTTGGCCGGCATTCTTGCAAGTAAAAATGAGATAAACCTCGATGATAAAGTGGTTGATTATTTGCCAGGTTTCAAATTAAAGCTTCCGGAAAGCACACAAAGTATAACAATCAGGAATCTGCTTAGCCACACTTCGGGATTGGTTGCACACGCCTACGATATTATGGTTGAAGACCAGGTTCCGCTGGACCAGATAATGCAAAGATTAAACGAAGTTGAAATTGTAACGCCACCGGGTCTCAATTATGCATATCAAAATGTAATGTTCAGTTTATTTGACCCAATTGTTGTTGCAAAAACGCACAAAAGTTTTAAGCAAAATCTAAGTAAAAAAGTGTTTAAACCATTCGGAATGAAAGATGCTTCCGTTGATTTTGATTCGTTTAAAAACAACGAAAACAAAGCCTTTCCGCATCAAAAAACCGAAAGTGGTTTTGAAGCATTGAAGCTGAATGACAGATATTATATTACTGCTCCCGCTGCCGGTGTAAACGCCAGTATTTCCGATTTGGCGAATTTCCTGGTTGCAATTTCAAAAAAAGATGATGACCTATTTTCAAATAAAGCACGCGAAATTGTATTTGCTCCTCAAGTTGAAACTCCATTAAAAAGAACTTATTACAATGACTGGGATAAGATTGATTCAAAACAATATGGAATCGGCTGGCGGATAGTAAATTACAAAGGTCATATAATTGCTAATCACGGTGGTTATGTTTCAGGATATCAAAGCGAAATTGCTGTTTGCGAGAGCGAAGAAATTGGGATTGCTGTTCTTTCAAATTCCCCTAACAGTTATTTTTCAATGGCAGTACCTACATTTTTTAATTTGTTTTTCGAATTCAAAATCAAACAAAATTTTTAGCTTATGAAACCTTTCCTTCAGGGAGAAAACCTATCGAAAAGATGGGGAGAATTAATGCTTTTTGAGAACATTTCGTTTACTGTTTTTGAAGGCCAAAAAGTGGCTTTGATTGCAAAAAACGGCACTGGTAAATCAACGCTAATGGATTTATTGGCTGGAAAGGAAACTCCCGATTCTGGTATAATTACAGTTACAAACGACATTAAAATCGGTTATTTCGAACAAATCCCAAAATTAAATCCTGAACATTCAGTTTTGGAAGAAATTTTTACGTCGGACAACGAAAAACTTAAAACTGTTAAAGAATTCGAGCTTGCCGTAACCGAAAACAACCAGGCAAAAATTGCCGAAATTTCATCGAAGATGGATGAATTGGGTGCCTGGGATATTGAAGTTGAAATCAAACAGATTTTAACCGAATTAAAAATTGATCTTCACGACCAAAAAATTGCAGAACTTTCGGGCGGACAGAAAAAAAGGGTTGCCCTGGCCAAAGTTCTTATTGACAAACCCGATCTCTTTATTCTTGATGAACCAACAAACCATCTGGATTTAGAGATGATTGAATGGCTTGAAGCATATCTTGAAAAAACCAAATCAACACTTTTGATGGTTACACACGACCGCTATTTCCTCGATCGTGTTTGTAACGAAATCATAGAAATGGAAGACAGCCAAATTTATCGATACATGGGCAACTATTCCTATTTTTTGGAGAAACGCGATGAACGGATAGAAATGCAGCAGGCCTCGGTTGCAAAAGCAAAAAACCTGTTGCGTACCGAAATCGAATGGATGCGCCGAATGCCCCAGGCACGAAGCCACAAGGCGAAATACAGGGTCAACGCATTTGATGACTTAAAGGACAAGGCATCGCAAAAACTGAATACCGAAACCATTAATCTGAATGTAAAATCATCGCGGCTCGGGAAAAAGATGGTGGAACTTGAAAATGTTTCAAAGTCCTTTCCGGGAGTGAGGTTGATTGAGAATTTTACCTACAAATTTTCGCGTTTCGAAAAAGTGGGGATAATTGGCAACAATGGCAGTGGCAAATCAACATTTCTGAACCTGATTACACAAAAGCTACAACCCGATTCAGGAAATATTGAAATAGGACAAACCATAAAATTCGGATATTATCATCAGGACGGGATTTCGTTTGATGACCGTGAACGGGTAATTGATGCGGTTAACAAAATTGCTGAATTTATTACTTTCGAGGATGGCACAAAAATGAGTGCAGCACAAATGCTCAACTTTTTTCTTTTTCCGCCAGATACGCAATATAACTACATTGAAAAACTGAGCGGCGGTGAACAGCGGCGACTTTATCTGTGTACAGTTTTAATGGAAAATCCAAATTTCCTTATTCTCGATGAACCGACCAATGATTTAGATATCATGACTTTAAATGTTCTTGAAGAGTATTTAAAATCATTTGGCGGCTGTGTGATTATTGTTTCACACGACAGGTTTTTTATGGATAAAATTGTCGATCACCTTTTTGTTTTTGAAGGAGATGGAAAGATTACCGATTTCCCGGGCAATTATACGATCTACCGAAATAAACAACTACAGGATCAGGAAAATGAAAAGGCAAAGTCACAGGATCAGTCAAAGAAAAAACAAGCTGAAAAGGAGCAAATTAAGGATGATTCAAAATCAGTGCAAAATAGAAAACTGACTTTTAACGAAAAACGGGAATTTGAATCGCTCGAAAACGAGATTGCAAAATTAGAGGCCGAAAAAGAAACCTTAGAAACCTCAATGAATTCAGGCACTTTGCTACATGATGAATTATTCCGGCAGTCGGAAAGATTGGTTGTAATTAAAGATTTAATTGACGAAAAAGAGCTGCGCTGGCTTGAATTGAGTGAATTGATTTAAAATCCTTTCAAGCTTCCAAATCGTTCAAACTAAATATCCTCAAAATCAACTTTTGTATAATTTGCCACAGGTTCTTCTTCGATTACTGAATTCAGCGTTTTATCTTCACCAGCAGGTTCAGCTTGATTTTCATTGATATAACCGATTATTTCCTGCAAACATTCAGCAAATTTTGCAAAATCTTCTTTGTATAAAAAGATTTTGTGTTTCTCGTAATGAAAGTTTCCGTTGTCTTCGAACCGTTTTTTACTTTCGGTAATGGTTAAGTAATACTCCTCATTTCGGGTACTCTTAACATCAAAAAAATAGGTTCTTTTCCCTGCTCTTACAACTTTTGAATGAATCTCCTGATTGAATTTGCTATCAGAATTTTTCATTTCCTCCTTATTAACAACACTTTCCATCCTGAATGATTTTGGTTTTTTTATTAAGTTCCGATTTCAAAAATAAAAAAATTATTCTCAATGAATTGAATTACAGTCTGAAAACGCTAAATTTCGCTTAGTTTAAATTCATTCTAAAAGTAAAAGCATTTGAGGGTGTTGATTTTCAGTATTGAGATGTGAGATCTGGTGTTCCCGCCTATTTGTATATCTCGCCCTTAGCCGACAACAAAGTATTTTGCAATAACGAAACCCTGGTCATTGGGCCTACTCCACCAGGAACGGGAGTTATATACGAGCATTTTTCAGCAACTTCTTCAAACAAAACATCGCCTTTCAATTTCCAGCCAGATTTGGTTTTATCTGATTTTACGCGGGTAGTTCCAACATCAATAACCACTGCGCCTTCTTTTACCATATTTCCTTTTACAAATTCTGGTACTCCTATTGCTGCAATCAAAATATCGGCATTCCGGCAAACTTCGTCCAAATTTTCAGTACGACTGTGGGCAACGGTAACTGTTGCATTTACAGCCTTTTGAGACATTAACACACTAAGCGGGCGGCCAACAATATTGCTACGTCCAACAATTACACAGTTTTTGCCGTTTGTTTCAATTTTGTACCGTTTTAGCAGCTCTACAATTCCAAACGGGGTTGCTGAAACATAAGATGGCAAACCGATTACCATGCGGCCAACATTCGCCGGATGGAAACCGTCAACGTCTTTTCGTGGATTGATGGCTTCGATAACTTTTTGTTCCGAAATATGTTTTGGCAGAGGCAATTGCACAATAAAACCATCCAATCCATTATCGTTGTTCAACTCCTCAATTTTCGCTAATAATTCTTTTTCAGTAACATCATCTTCATACCGAATCAACGAAGATTTGAACCCTACAACCTCACAATCCTTTATTTTATAAGCGACGTACGTTTCACTTCCACCATCATGACCAACCAAAATTGCCGCCAAATGAGGCGCTTTTCCACCATTTGCAATAATTTGTTTTACTTCTACAGCAATCTCCTGCTTCATTTCAGCAGCCACTTTGTTCCCGTCGATTAGTATCATGTTCTTACTATTTTATTTTTGCTTGGAAGCTCTAAGTGAAAAATATATTTCTTCCGACTTCCAACTTCCCCCCGATAGCTATCGGGGCTCCAACTTTCCTAAAACTTCCTCCCCTGATTCTGCATTCCGCCCATCATGTGTTGCATATTTTTACCCTGCGAAACCATCCGCATCATTTTTCTTGTTTCCTCGAATTGCTTCAGCAAACGATTAACTTCCTGAATATTTGTACCTGATCCTTCTGCAATTCGTTTACGGCGTGTTCCATTTATAAGTGCAGGTTCTTCGCGCTCTTTTGGGGTCATCGAATAAATAATGGCTTCAATATGTTTAAATGCATCGTCATCAATATCTAAGTTTTTCATGGCTTTACCCATTCCAGGAATCATTCCGACCACGTCTTTCAGGTTGCCCATTTTTTTAATTTGGTTAATCTGCTTCAGGAAGTCATTAAAATTAAATGTATTCTGAGCCAGTTTCTTTTGAAGTTTCCTTGTTTCCTCCGAATCAAACTGTTCCTGGGCTTTTTCAACAAGTGAAACAATATCACCCATTCCCAAAATACGATCGGCCATACGATCGGGGTGAAAAATATCAATTGCATCCAATTTTTCGCCGGTTCCCACAAATTTAATAGGTTTTTCAACTACAGCACGAATTGAAAGTGCCGCTCCACCGCGGGTATCGCCATCGAGTTTTGTAAGAACCACACCATCAAAATCCAACCTTTCGTTAAATTCCTTTGCGGTGTTCACAGCATCCTGACCAGTCATCGAATCAACAACAAACAATATTTCATCGGGATTTACAGCACTTTTAACTGCGGCAATTTCGTTCATCATTTGCTCATCTATAGCCAAACGGCCGGCGGTATCAATAATTACTATGTCGTTACCCTTATTTTTTGCTTCCTGAATTGCAGCTTTTGCAATTTTTACCGGATCAAGATTTCCTTCTTCGGAATAAACCGGAACATTGATTTGCGCACCAAGAACCTTTAACTGCTCAATTGCAGCGGGGCGATATACGTCACACGCAACCAAAAGCGGATGACGGCCTTTTTTGCTTTTCAGCATCAGCGCCAGCTTTCCTGAAAAAGTGGTTTTACCGGAACCCTGCAATCCAGCCATCAAAATCACGGAAGGTTTCCCATTTAAGTTAACATCGGTAAATTTACCGCCCATTAAAACAATCAGTTCATCTTTAACGATTTTGACCATCAACTGACCGGGTTTAACAGCAGTTAAAACATTCTGCCCAAGCGCTTTTTCTTTTACATCATCGGTGAATTTCTTGGCAATTTTAAAGTTTACATCGGCATCAAGCAATGCACGTCGAATATCTTTCAGCGTTTCCGCAACGTTTATTTCGGTAATGGTTCCCTGCCCTTTCAGCAGTTTGAATGACCGTTCCAGCCTATCGCTTAAATTCTCAAACATGGTTTTAATTCTTAAAAAATGAGGTGCAAAAATAGAAAAAAAAAGGGAAAGCCGAAGGGATAAAATGGGAAACGGAGAATCCTTTCTCCGTTCGTGAATCACGGACTTAGGAAAGTCCGCGTCCCAGTTCGTTCAACAAAGAACCGTTCTTTTTCTTCCGGAACGGTTCTCTTTTGCATGTTGACTGGACTTTCAAAAAATATTAAAGAACCGTTCTGCCTTTTAGCCAACGTGGAAAGAACGGGAATAGGAGAATCCTTTCCAACGATTTGGGATTCCTAATAATTGTAAATTCATCATTGGATATTCGATATTGGATATTTCGTAACATCA
>JBBQPP010000063.1:0-12777 GCA_038217255.1 Bacteroidales bacterium
AGTTCAGTTCTCCGAATGAAGTTTAGTGGTAAAAATCCCGCCCTTCGGGTAGCTGCAAAACGTTACCTGCAAGCCTATGGCGACATTACGTATAGGAGCAGACATAGCAGACAACCAAACTAACAATAAATATTACCTAATAAAGACCCTTATGCAGCCAGACACAACCGATGCTTCGTGTTTTAATTTTTTCCTAACGCACAAGAGGAATTCTATTGGCCGCACACATTGCACACATTTGCAAGCCGCCCAAACCCAACACACAAAGCAAAGCTTGCAAAAGAGTGCAATCGCAACCGCTCTATTAATCCTGCTTACATTCACCAATTCGTTTTCACAACAAACTTACCGGAGACACTTCATTATAGCATATGATGTATCAACTCCATTTATTGTTTCAGAAAATAATTGCCCTGCTTACACACAAGCACTCATTAACTTGTTTTCAAACAAAGCAGTTTACAACTACAACGAAGCATACCAAGATAATTTGAGCGTTGAGAAAAAGAACGGACTTCTTTTCTTTGACAAAGACCGAGATGAAATTTCATTTTTTCATTTCAATATTGCAGGTAGTGAGTTTAACAGGTTACGTTGGACAGCAGCCAACGGCTATGATGAAAAGGGAATTGTTGCAGAGTTTAGCAAGTTATTTCTGAAAGACAAAAAACTGGACTGGACAAATTTTTCAAGCAAGGGCAACTTAACAACAACCGATTATTTGAGAACGGCATTTTCAATACCGCCAACTCCAACCAATTTTAGTGGTGGCGTTTCAATGTCAAATTTTGTTTACCCTTTAGTGCTTGACAAAATTGACACAACAAAATATGCAGAAGAATATGTATTGATAATTCTTAGCGACTTTCTGACTGGTTCAATGTTGGGCAATACAAAAGACTTAGACAGGGTAAAAGATATTTACAGAGTTCCATACGGAATTGGGCTAACGCCCAATTCCCCTGTGAGCTTTGTAAAAAAGAAGATTGATTTTTTGGCTTCTCAATATTACAAGATTGATTTTTTTCAATACTCTTTTATACCAACCAACACAAAGAATCCAATTGGAATTATTGCTTACAAAGTGAAACCCAAAATTGGAGTGTTGACACCTGAAGATGTTTCGCTTTTTGTTGACGGAGATTTGAGTTTAGACCAGCGAGGCTATTTGAGTCAACAATTCAAGACCAGTGAAACGAGTATCAAATTCACACACAACAAAAATCTCATTCCAACAGAGTTAAGAATGATTGTTACTTTGCCCTATGGAAACCAAGATAAAGTAATTTTTAACGACTTGATTGCAAGCAGAGACGAAACAGGCAAATGGACATCAAACTATTCTGACGACAACAACTTGATGCAGTTTGATAGTTTGAGCTTAACTTACTACCTGCCAAGATTAAGAATAACGCTTGATTCAATTATAAATAAAAAAAACTTTGAAAATCTGAAATTTGTCTATGAGTTTAAATCAAAATATAGCATAGCGAACTCACAGCCATTAAACTTTATTTACAAAACAGAAAGGGCATTGCCTATTGATAAAATTGACTTCTCAACTAAAGCAACAATCATAATCATGACAATAGTTTTACCAATTATAGCAGTTGTGCTTTTACTTCTCTTTCTTATGGCTTATGGTAAGCCAAGAAGATTATTCTTTCCGCCACTTGATGGTTATCTTGATTCATTTGAAAAAATTGATTACAAAACAGAAGGCAAACTTATTACTCCGTTCAAAGCATGGAATTATGAATTGCAAGGAGGCACTGACCTCATACTTGCAAGAGGTTCACTTGAATTTAAGTCGTCAGGCTTTCCCTTTAATTGGAAATCACCAGTCTACCTTCAACTCACAGTTGCTAAAATCCCAAGCGGGTTTGAATTATTTTTGAAACACGATATGCACGACCTCAAAGAATTTGGTGTTGGCACACCAACAACAATTATAAAAGGTAAAAACAACAATCTTTCATTTGTAATAGGAATTCGGCAAACAGATATTAACAAAGAAATAATTGAACCCGAACTTATAAATTTTTCAGTTGAAGCAATTGTAAAGGATTCAATCCTATTCATTAAATCCGACCTAAGAGATACGATTGATTACAAATTTCATATTGGTGCTGACTTACGTGATGTTTGGGTTGGTTTTGACCCGGGAACAAGTGGTTCATGTGTTGCAGTTGGTAGTTCAACAGACAACATAATCTTAGGCGAAGACAGAGCAAAAAATAAAATCATACCCTCCGTAATTGTTTTTGAAAAAGCAGAAAACTTTCATCAAAACGGTGTTGAAGTACCTGAAAGAATTTACAAGCACGGAACAGCAGCACAAACACTTTTTAGAAATAAAAGGCAATACAAGGGTTTTCAATCAATCAAAAAGTTGCTTGGCTTTAAAGACATAAAAGAAATTGTCTTTGATAATAAAAACACCCTTACATTAAAAGGAAAAGACCTTGCAAGTCTCTTAGTCAAGGGATTGTTTAAAGACATCAACACCTATTTCAACCGTCCTGACTTCAATGCAGATGATTACAAACGAGAAGGAAAATTTAATCCGCTTCGTGCAGTTGTTGCAATACCAAACAATTTTACCACAAGCAAAATTCAGGACATGATTGACTGCATTGCAAACCTCAATCAGTTCAAAGAAATCAGATATGTCTACGAAGCAGAAGCAGTTCTTTTCCATTACTTATCAAATTACAGTAAATTTAACGCAGGTGAAGCATCATCCGATTCTGAAACAATTCTTGTTTTTGATATGGGAGGAGCTACAATAAATGCCACAGTTGTTACAGCAAACAAAACTTTGATAAACGGACGACCAAAGTATGAAATTGACTTTTTAGGCAAAATTGGTTACGGCATCGGAGGTGATACAATTGATTATTGCATAAGTAAATTTATTTTAAGTTTTAAATCGGAGTATTCAGAATTAGCTTCTGTTGATATTTACGATAAAAAAACCGAGCTAAGTAGTATGGCTCTTGCAATTAAAGTTACAATGATAGAAAATTTCTATAAAGGCAACGACTATTTAATTACAGATAAGCAACTTGAAGATTATATTAAAGGGCTTGGTGTTTCGATAACGATAGATAGAGAAACAAGCGGCATGTATAAATATTTCATTAAAGAATCTGGAAAATTTAAACTATTTGAACACCCTCTTTTTATTAAAACTATTTACAATAATGTGAAGGATGCTGTAAATGAAGTTGTAGAACTTTCAGACAGCACACAGATTAACAAGATTATTTTCTCCGGAAGAAGTACTGCGTTTCCAATGATAAAAGAAACCGTAGAGAAGCAATTGAAAACAAAAGACAGCCAAACTAAAAGTATTGCACTCAATCTTGAGGAATCAAAAATTGCAGTTGCAAAAGGTGCATGTTGGTATGGCATAAACAAAAATTTTGTTCTTCTAAACAACTTAAAAACAAACGCTTCTTTTGGTTTTAAGAAAACACTTTCAGCAGACCAAGCAGATGTAAAGTTTTACGAATTAGTTGAAATGGGTTGCAACTTTGATACAGGAAATGATGGCATTGATTCATTTCAAGGAGTTCATGAAATTGAAGACGATTTTGCGTCAGATGGGAACAAGGTAAATTTTTATCAGGTAATGGGAAAAGATGCAGATAAGATATTATCAGAGGGACAGAAGCATAAATTCAGCAAAATTGCAACCATACAAGTTGACTTGCCAACCTCAAAAATTGCAATGAAGGTTAATGAGAATGATGAAGTAGATTGTGCAGTAATCCTTAATACCAATAGAAAACTGGAAGGAAAAGGAGTTGTGGCAGACCAGGAAATTGATGAAGCCAACGAAGAACACTACACATGGATTGTAAAATAAACAACATAAGAAATATGAATAAATTTTTCACAACTCTACTACTATTTGTAAGTTCCTCTAACCTGCAAGCACAAGACGGCTATATAAAATATCATACCGATTCAGAATACAGAGGTAAGGCGGTAAAAGTTTACAAAGGGGAAATTCTTCCATACTTCAATTCCACTAAAGCCAGCAAAATAAATGTCTTAATCGGTAACGATACAATTACTGATTTGGCTTTACAGTCAAAGAACTATGAAATAGTACAATCCCCAAACACTTCTTACCAATCGCAAAAAGGCACTTTGGTTCAACTAAAAAAAGGAGGACTTGTTTTAGTGAATGCTACCGTAATTCCACGCACTGATACAGTTACTTTAATAGCAGAAAACGGAAAACAACTTACTCAGCTAATTGATAAACGGGAAGCGCAAATAAATCAACCTGATTGCGGGAAAATATTTCGTCTAATAATCACTAATGCCCCAAGTATTTTTTACGCCTCTGACAAGCTCACACCATTTGTTGAGCCAGAGCAACCAGAACAGGTAGGAACAAAAACCACAGAAGAGGTACCCAAAGCAGGTTGGGCATGGTGGTATTATGCACTTATAATTTTAGTAGCAGGTGGAATTGGTTTTGGTTTTTGGAAGATTATCAAGGGACGAAAAAAAATAAAGCCAAACGAAGCGGTTTTTAATTCAAGTTCATTAAAAGATTTTGCCTCTCAATATGGTGGAGTAAAAAAACTCGGTGAATTGAATCCTAATTTAATTCCACCAAACTGGGATAAGTTGCAGAATACAGAGAAACAACAAATAATAAACAACCTTCAAGGGAAGCGGTTAATTGTTCGTGGCGACAACGAAACATCATTCGGCTTTCAAGAGACAAATAAAGATTCAAGTTTTGAACAACCTATCACAAGAGATTGGGATAGTCCGAAAGAGACTTTCGTTCAACCAAGTAACTTTAGCAGCAACGATAACATCTCTCAGCAACTTCGTCAGGTAGAAAATAGTATTCTTAGTGCAATTAGGTTGTCAGGTTCCGGTAACAACAATTCAAATGAGCTGAATAAGTTAAGGAATGAAAAAACCGAATTAGAAAGTAAATTGAAAACAGTTGAAAACGAAAAGAAAAATTCTGAGTTGAAACAAATGCAATTACAAACAGACAAGTCAACCCTTGAAAACAATCTACAAAATGCTAATGATGAAAAGAACAAAATTCAAAATGAAATTAAAGAACTGAAAGAAAAAGTAATTGCAGTTGAGTTTCTTAAAGGATATTCTGAAACTGTTTTTTCTTATCTGAAATACTGCCAGCAGGTTTCCAATGAGGTTATTAATTTTTTTAACAAGATTTATCAGCAAAATCCAAATCAAGCAATTACAGCAGGTCATTTTTTGATGAAGTTTCAGAATAGTGTAAACTCAATTCTAATTGGTGATTGGTTGCGAACTGTCCAAGACATTAAAGATTCAGGAGCAACTACCAACCGACAATTGACCCGAAGTTTTGTACTGATTCAGAACGATAATGACAAACTAAAGGAGTTCCAGCGTTTACTTTTTTCAGATGTTCTTACTCAGTATAGTAGTAACCTTCTTATCTTGGTAGAGGCATTTAAAAACCTTTCACGTTTTCAGGGTTCAACAGAATTTGCGAATGAAGCACAAAATACTTTTGGCAAGCATGTTACAGAGATAGTAAACAAAGCAAAGTCAACTGGTTTGGAATTAAAGTATGTTTCTCTTTTTGAAAGTTGGGAGAAACATATCGGACAAGTTGAAGATTATGGGGGTGAAAGAAGTTTAGCATACAAAGAAATTACTGGTTTGGAAAAGGGAGCAATTGCAGAGATAGTTTCTTTCGGTGTAAAAACTCCTCTTGGAGAAGACACAAAGACAATAATAATACTTGCATAATATGAATGAGTTTATAAAAAGTTTTAGCACATATTGTAAAGAGGCCGAGTTTGGTTCAATCATGTTTTGGGTATTCCCGCTTGGCACTTTCCTTTTTATTTGGTTGCTGACAATCCTAACAGTGAGATTTTATAAGGTGAAAAAACTTAAAACAGTTTTTGCTATCAATCGGGCGTGGATACTTAGCTCATTGATTGTAGCATTAATTTTAATTGGTGGTATTTGCCTTGGATGGTCAAAGAATTTCTTTGCACAACATCCCTATCACCTCTCCTTACTAATCTCACTTACCATTGCACTGCTGATTCCAGTATTTTCCCTTGTCCATTTGCGAAGATATTATTCTCCGGAGGGGATTAAAGAAATTACTGACCAACCGAAAACTGCAAACCAGTTAGATTCAGTTATTACACTCTTGAAAAAAGCATTCATTGCAAACAAAGTGTTTTTCATTATTCCTGCCTTCGGTTTTATATTTCTGTTTTTCTATTTCTATAAGGGCACAAATTTAATTTCGGTAGTTTACGATAACTCTGAAAGTATGCAACAGACAAACGCTATTGATGCTATGTCTGAGACCTTTGCAAATTTGGATCAGAACAATGAAATTACATTGACAACTATTGAAGGTTACCAACAAGGAGATGTCCCGCCAGTTGCAAAGACAACAATGAATGAAATTATGGGAATAAAAAAATCATCTTCCTGCAAGGCAGGTAATGTTGTTGCTTTTACGAATCCAAATGATGCACGAAACGGATTAACTCAAATTTCCAACCAATGTTATGGCTCTCCAATTTGTGAAGCAATTTGGAAGACCTATCTCTACATAAAAGAGACAAAACCTAATCAGACTTACGACAAAAAATTATTGATTGTAGTTACAGATGGGGCAGATAATTTGTTAGCTGAATCTTTATCCTCAGGAAAATTCTTTTTTGATGATGAACGCTTTACTGAATATTTTCCTGCCGAAAATGTCTTTATAATTGACTATTCAAATGGAATATCAAACCCATTCATGCAACGGGCATCAAATGCAGGTTGCGACATCTATCCTGCCGAAAATAATAAGCAAGCATATCTTGATGCTTTGGACAATGCATTGCAATCATTTAAGAACAATTGGTTTCTGATTTATTGGACTATAATTATTTTCACAGTGCTTACGATAATTGCATTGCTAATTCCACCCAAAAAAATTGTTTAAGATGAAACAACTATTTACGATATTTTCTCTATTTCAAATCACGTTTTCGGTGTATGCTCAAAACAATATTTTTGTTTTAGTTGATGTGTCAAAATCAGTTACACAGCCTGACTTGAATAATGCCAAGCAGGCATTGACCGAAGTTCTAACAGGCTCATCCTTGACAAATGCACAAATCTATAAAGGTGCTTCGACTGACCTTATTAAATTTAAAATGAGCAATGGAGATAAACTTTCAATCGCAAAATTTGGAAGTTGTCAAACTACAACAGCAATTAGTCCATCACAATCAAGCATTACTAATGTAGCAAGTGATGTTAGTAGTGTTCTTAATTCAATTTCATGGATACCAACAGACAATAATACTTTTATTGTGCTTGCCAAAGCAAAAATTGCCGAATACGCAAAAGCTAATAGTATTACGAATTACAAACTATGTATAATTACAGATAACATTCAAACGGATTTCAGCAAAGGCAAACTTACATATTGTAGTGATGCTGCAAAAGATTTGGCGGAAAGCTACAATTCGGGAAGCAACTCTGTAACAGAAGGCGTTTACACTAAACTGAAATTTAACTCAAACTCAGATTTTACGATTTCGTTTATTCAAAATGTTGATGTTTCAAAATACACTCTCCCTGGCGGAAACAATACAAATCCACCGCCACCACCACCGCCATTAACAGGAACTCCTTCCATAACTCTTACATCATTTGCTGATGGAAAAAAGGAGAAGCCTAAACCGACTAATTCAAATTCATTTACAATTTCATGGACTTGTAACTGCCCAACAGGAACTACATTTAATGTTTCATTGACTGAAATTGATGGAGGAAAATTCAGAGACCCTTCAAAGAAGAACATTCAAGGTAATTCTGTAAAATACACCGATATTCCATCTGGTAAATTTAAAATTGCTGTTACTGCTTCCAATGTTAATACTGCATTTACATTTGTTGAAACACCATCTGGCGGTTATGGATTAATAATTTTTCTTTTATTCCTTATTGTTGCAGGCGCAGTTGGTTATTATTTCTGGAATAAAAAGCGTCAGGAAAAAATTGATGTATTTGCAACGAATAAAGCAGACGATATTTTTTCAAAAGGAAGTGGAGGAACTTCAACTGGCAATTCATCTAAAACAGATTATTTCTAACATATGGAAAATTTATTTTTTGACACCAGTTACACATCCTTATCCCAAATGCTGATTAAGCTTTTCGCTTTTCTTTTGGTAAGCGTTTTACTACTCTTTATAATCTACTTTGCTTTGACAAAGATTCTTTTCCGAAAGAGCAAGCAACGAAAAGAAATCAATCTTCGCCTTGTATTTCTTTGGACAACTTTCGTCTACTTCATTTTGTTCAATGTTTACATTTTCGTTTTGTTTTATAAAAACGGTATTGATTCATTGCATTGGACAAGTGTAAAGTTCTATTTGGGCATCATCGCTCAACTCACAATTTATATTGGCTTGCTTGCGTACTTTTTTATAAAACGCCTCTCTCTCAATAAAATCATTAACGAAAAATCAATTAATTAAACGATATGGCAACTCCAACAATTATCATAGGCATTGGCACAAGTGGTTTATACACCCTTGAAAATGCACAGCGTTTTTACTATGAAACTTATAAAGTTAACAAACCAAGAAATGTAGAGTTCATCTACATTGAAACAAACGAAAGCAATCGTCCTATTGGAACACCCATTGGGAATGACATCACACGGGTTTATATAAGTTTGGATAACATGGCAGAAATGATTGCTGAGTTAAAAACTTCTTGCAATAATCCTGCGTGGCTACCTGATTCACGAGTTGCTCTATCGGCTGGCTTAGGTGCCGGTGGTATTCGTTCATGCGGTCGTTTAGCAATGTGGGGCAGAAATCAAAAAGGCGACAACTTTGGTAATATTATTCATGCTATTACAAATGCTTACGCAAAAGTGATGCACGTAAATAATAATGATGCAAACCTTGCGGCACAACCAACGGTTTTTATTACAGGGAGTTTAACGGGTGGCACAGGTGCAGGTGTATTTATTGATATGGGTTATTTAGTGAGACACATAGTTCAAAACATTACAGACATTTACGGGTTGTTCTTACTACCACAGGAACCAAAAGTTATTCGTGGATTTGAAGTAATGTATGGTAACGCTTTTGGCGCAATTAAAGATTTAGAACACTACAACAAAATTGAAAATAATTACAAGGAAAAGTGGCCTAATGGATTTACAAAAGATTTGGAAGTTCCGCCTTACGAATTAGTTCAGTTCATAAGTCAGGACTATCAAGATGGAGCACCAGCAATAAGCACCTTAAGCGGCTTGTATAAAATGGCAGGTTTGTATTTATTCTTGAACATAGCTGGTATTTATGAGAAGCGTAGAGAAAGATTAGTTGATGCAGCAGGTAACAGCTTAATTGGTAAATACGGAACATTTGGTTTGTCAGCTATTCAATTTCCGAAAGACCAGATACAAGAATTTGTTTCATCACAACTGAGTATTGAACTTTTACAACGCCTTACTGATTCAAGTGAATATTATTTGAACGGACAGAAACGCCCAATTTCAAGAGCAAGTATTAAACAAAACATGGCAGTTGTATTTGATGGAATTTTAGAAAGTGCATTTGCAACTTTGAATACTGTTGAAGGAAGGGATTTATTGGTTTCACTTGATAAGGATGCAACACGAATAAATAAAGGTGAAATCAAAGGCAGCCCTGTTGAATTTATTATTTCAATGTTCACAAGTTCACGGAACGACAATTATCATGCCTTAGTGAGCAACAATATCAAATCAGCATTAAATGTTTTTGTTGATAATATTTATCAACAAGTTGATACTGCTTTGCAATCAACTGAAAATCTTTATTATGCAAAATTTGTTTTAGAAGATATTGTTGAAAGTATCGAAAGAACTTTGGCTTACTGGAAATCAATTGGACTTTCTTCTCAATCTCAAAACTGGGATAATGAGTTACGAAAACTTGCTATTGGTTGCACAAAAAACACTTACAAATCAGTATTTGAACATGATTCAGTTCTGAAAGACCGACTGAACACAATTATGGAATTAATGAAAATGCACTTGTCAATTCGTGTGCTAATTGATATTTGTAAGCATGTGAAAGAAGGAAAAATAAAATTGGAAGGCAGTAATCATGAATTACCAAAGTTGCAATTCTTTGATGAACTGATTAAAAAGTTGAATACTTTAGTTGGTAAAACAGATGAATTAGAAAATGGCAGTATCAGTTTCGCAAGACGGTTAAATGATATTAAAGGAGACATTAACGACACTACTTTACCAATTTTAAGAGTATATCCTTCCAATTCATTTACTAAAGAATGTGAAAGAGCAAAAGATACATACACACAGCGAAGTGGAAGTAATGTCCGTTCTATTACAGAGGTAATTCAACAACAGAATATTTTGAACTATCTCAAACAAAAACAGAACGGCAAATTCAACGAAGAAATTTATCTTGATTTTCTCAAAGCGTTTCGTTTAAAAGTTGATACTCTAAACTGTATTGAAGATTTCAATATAGCTGCTTATATACGCAACAGCACCGAAGAAAGTATCCGCACTGCACGTAAAGCAACTTCACCATTCTTAAAAGTTAATCGGGTCTTTTCACCGAGTCCTTACTTACCACGTTTCGTTGTAGGGGATGATTCAAATGAAATTACAGATGTTCTTTCAGCATTCCGTAACCAGAACTACAATGACTTCCCTGACACCATCGACGGTAAAAAAGAATTGACTGATTTGAAAAACATTATTGTATTCTATGATGAAAAAGGAAACTATATTCCACTAAATGATTTGTCATACATCAATCTTATGAAAGATGCACATGAAAATGTTCCAAGCGGATTAGCTGATGAAAACATAACAAGCGAAAGATGGAAAAATAATCGCAGTGCATACACAACAAAATAAACAACTATGCTTTTAGGAATAACAGACAACTTGCAAGAACAAAACAGAATCGCAATCAAAAAGCGTATTACTGTTGTGACAACCATCTTTTTAGTATCGGTTTTTTTGCCATTTCTGCTTTATGCACTTTTCCATTTCAATATTGTGCAAAGCAAATCTACTTTCAGTTCCGACATTCAAGAACCAGTTGCAAAGGTTGTGACTTCTTCAGGTATAGGAACAGCATTCTTAATTAACCCCACAACGCTACTTACAGCAAGGCATGTTGTTGAGAACAACAAAGTTGGAGACCAAGTTGATTTGATTTTTGAGCATTCAAAAAATCAGTTACAAGTAAAAGCAACAATCAAATTCATTGCACCGTCATCAGTTCATTCAGTTGCAGGTACAGTTCCTGCAGAGTATTTTCTTTCTGATGTCGCAGTTTTAGAGATTACTGAAATCAGCGACATTGAACCTTTACTTTTAGGTGAATCTGATGCAGTGCAAAATTTAGACGAAGTAATTCTTATTGGCTATCCCAACGGTGATTATTCAATTACAAAAGGAAATATCAACAGCGACAAATATCAGGGCTTAAACCTTTTCAAGTTAGATGCAACTTCAAATCCTGGTAACAGTGGCGGACCTTGTATTTCGAAAGACGACAATACAGTAATTGGGATTTTGGTTGGAAGCAGTACGACGGCACAACAAGGAGAAAATATCGCTTTGAAAATCGCCGATGTGAAAAAAATTCTTTCACAGGCAAAAGTTGCTTATTAAACGTTTTTATCTTGAAACTTCCTTCTGGAATATTATTACTCTCACTTCTTTTTTTTAGTACCTTATCTTGCACCCCTAATTCTGAAAAACAAAATCATAAAAAAAATGATGAAGGGTTTGCTGTAAAAAAAATTTCCGATGGAGATACATTTTGGATTTATAACGGTACCGATACCGATGAAGGAGAAAAGATTCGTTTGATTGGTGTTGATGCACCTGAATCACGAAATGTTTTCAAAAAGCAACAAGGTTACTATGGAACTGAGGCAAAAGAGTATCTCACAAAGCTTTTGAAAGGTAAGCATGTAAAATTGGAATATGATGTTAATAGGACAGACCAATACGGAAGAACACTTGCTTATGTGTATTTAGAAGATGGAACTTTTGTAAATGCTGACTTAGTGAAAAACGGTTACGCAATGGTAATGACAGTTCCACCTAATGTAAAATTTGCAGACGAATTTGTGAAACTTCAACAAGAAGCAAGAGAAAACAAAAGAGGACTTTGGAAATAATCAACTGACCCACCCACAGATGTAAGCACATTTGCAAGGCACACAATGCTACCACACAACGCAAACCTTGCAAAAGAGCTTCCACCTTGCCAACGCAAAAAAAACATTTCGTTTGACCCAACGCACAAAATTTAAAACACCCAGCCGCACAAGGCGACGCTTCAAAGACAGGCTTATTCGGGTTGACACAACATTACAGGACGAAGGCCAGCAGGTAACAAAAGTATTGCTGCAATTGGGGCTGGACGGAAGAACAATCAGCAGCTGTGCATATCCAAACTTTGGTTTCGGCGGACGGAATTCTGTTGGGCATTAGTTCTAAACTTCAACTTTTGTTTATTAATTTAGCTTCGGTTCCGGGCAGACAGTTGGTCAATTCCCCAACTGCAGCAATACTCGAACGTTAGCGGTAATTGTAACGGACCACACAAACCTGAACATTCCAACATTAAGACAAAAAACATTGACTATGAATTTTGGAAATTTTATAACAAGCGACACGGGACTAATACATTTTATAGCTTCTATTCTCGCTCTTTT
>JBBQPP010000064.1:0-12765 GCA_038217255.1 Bacteroidales bacterium
AATTATTGATAATCCAAATGATGAACCTAAAAAATGGAAAATAAAATATGTGAAAGGACCCGATACTTTTGGCATTATCGTTGGCTCTTCGGCGGTTTTGAAAGATAGCTCTTATGTTTATGCTTTTGGGGTTAAAGAACCCGGAACCCACGAAACCTATTTGTTGAGGTTTGAAAACGATAAATTAACACAGGGCGATTTATTAGGAATGGAATGGTGGGTTGAAAATGACTGGACGAAAGAGGTTTTCGATGAACCAAAACAAGCGGCACTATTCAACGGGCAAACTGAATTCTCTGTACATTTCGAAACCGAACTTGGGAAATTTATACAAATCCAGACTTATGGTTTTGGGCAAGCTTCAATTGGTTATCGGCTGGCAACTAAATTGCAAGGGCCTTGGTCTGATCCTGTTATTTTTTATACCCCAAAATTGAACCACGAAAAAGAATTTTCCTACACGGCAAATGCTCATCCTGAACTAAAATACAAAGGATTGTTGGTTACTTACAATGTAAACAATTTTGATTTTGGTCAGTTGGTAAACGATGAATCCATTTATTTCCCAAGATTTATATTGCTGAAATTTAAAGAATAGAAGTGCAAATCAACCGGGTTGCAATTTTTTGCATATTGAATCGTTAAAATAAATTGAAAATTATAACAAGTATTATTTATGAAAAGTCTGGATTGGTTAAAAGTAGTGGTCATTAGTTTCGCAATTGTGATTGCTGGTTTTTTTATTGGCAACATGCATAAAATCGGGAAAAAATATGACCATTATGTTGAAGTGAAAGGACTTTCAGAGCGCGAGGTAAATGCTGATTTGGCTGTTTGGCCGCTCAATATTACCATTTCAGGCAACAATTTGAGCCAGTTAAAAAAGGAAATCGAAAACCAAAGTAAGATGGTTTACGAATTCTTTATAAATCAGGGATTCACAAAGGATGAACTGACCGTTGGCAGCACAAATATCAACGATGCTCTTGCCGATATGTACAACCAAAATGCGCGAAACAACGAATTTCGGTACCTGGCAAAATCCGATTTTACAGTAAGAACCAATAATATCGAACGTTTACAAAATGCTTTGTCTGAATCGCTTGAACTGGTTTCTCAGGGAATTTTGCTCGGTTCGAAAAATACATGGCGGCCTATTGAATACATATTTTCAGGGCTAAACGACCTGAAACCTGCAATGATTGAAGAAGCTACAAAAAATGCCCGCGAGGTGGCCGAGAAATTTGCCCACGATTCAAATTCGCAGGTGGGCGGAATCAGGGTGGCGCGGCAAGGTTTGTTTTCTATCTCCGACCGCGACGAAAACACGCCTCAAATCAAATTAGTACGGGTGGTTTCAACTATCGAATTTCAGTTGGAAGATTAATTTCAATTTTAAAATTTTTGTTAAATTTTTCTTTTGTTTAAGAATATTTGAATAATACTTAAACAAAATACTTGTTTGTCTGTTAAAGTTTTCGAGATTAAAAAATAAGGAAAAAATTCCGGTAGCGGAAACAAAAAACGAAAGCTATGAAAGACGAATTAGTGTTAACAAAAGTAAATGGAAAAACTAATGGCAGTGCCAAAATTAGTGGCAACGGTCATGGTAGGATTGAGATAAAGGATTTCGAATTATTTGGCGACAACCACATTGGAACCTCAGTAGACACTCCAATGCGCGATGATGCGTTCGATATTTCAGACGATGAAAAAATGGCGATTATCGAAGATAAATTTCGCGACATCATGGAAACTATGGGACTGGATTTAACCGATGACAGTTTGCGGGGGACACCGCACCGGGTTGCAAAAATGTTTATTAAGGAAATATTTTATGGATTGAATCCAGCCAATAAACCCAAAATTTCGGTATTCGAAAACAAATTCAAATACAACGAAATGCTGGTTGAGAAAAATATCAACTTGAACTCAACTTGCGAGCACCATTTTTTGCCGATAGTTGGTAAAGCGCATGTTGCCTACATTTCAAACGGCGAGGTTATTGGTTTGAGTAAGATTAACAGAATAGTTGATTATTATGCCCGTCGTCCGCAGGTTCAAGAGCGTTTAACGGTTCAGATTGCAAATGAATTAAGAAGCATTTTAAAAACAGATGACGTAGCAATTGTTATCGATGCCAAACACATGTGTGTTTCGTCCCGCGGAATTCAGGATGAAAGCAGCAGTACTGTAACTGCAGAATACTCAGGAAAATTCAAAGAAAAAGCGGTTCGCGACGAGTTTTTGAGATATTTGGGGTTGTAGGGAAAAGTTGGAAGTCGGAAGAACGAAGTCTGTAAACAATTCACCCGGTGACTCAAAGTCACCGGGTGAAGATCCGGAATCCCCGTCCGACCGGGAAGTATCCAGAACCCAAAATCTATTTTATTCTTTCCAAACCGGCAATCTGCCCGGTGTCCAGGGAGCTCCGATTTTATTTAGTTCGGCTTCCAATGCAGGAATGTCGGTTTCAACAATCCGTTTTAAGGCATCCAAAACCGGTGGGAATTCCTCTTTCAGAATTTCGTAATTCTGTTTTTCGGTGTTTGTAATTCCGCTTGTAGATCCCATGTGCGTGTATGTAATTGTGCCTAACCGTGAATTCAGTGGCACTTGTGCCGGAGGAATTTCCTCCGTACTTGCTTTTGCCTTTACACCGCTCATTTTGAAATTGAGTTCTTCCAATTCTTTTCCCAGTGTGCGTGCTTTATTCATCAAATCCTGACCCGCACCCGGGGTTGAATAAATAGCTTGTTTTATATTTTCAACTTTGGTGCTTGTTTCGTCAATCATTTTGCTTGTTCCAACCACGGCAACTGCAAGCTTACTGACATTCTGCGCAAACTCAACATTTTCATTGTAGTTTTCAGCCGGAAGTGTTGTGTTACCTAATTTTTTACAAGTGAATTCCACAGGCTCAAGCAAATTTGTCAATTCGCTTTCGTGCCACATTTGCAGGCCAACTTTATATTTTCCAGGCATTACTAAAATTCCGCCCCCGCCACCACCCCGGCGACCCTGGCGACCACTTTCTGCAATAGGGCTAAAATTCCCGTTTACATTTACACTTGTTGGCATTGAGTAGCGCAGATCCCAATTTATCTGGCTCAATCCTTTTGTAGGTGAGGCTGTTAGCTGGCGAACAACATTCCCGGTTGCGTCATAAATTGTGAAAATCAAATGCGATTTTTCCTCTTTTTCTTCCAATTCTATTTCCCGCCAGGTTGGTTGTGGAATCGGTTTCCCATCTTTAAATAATTTCTTTTCTTCATCTTTCCGCAACTGTTCTTTTGTTTTTGGAACTTCGTTTAAATAATAGGTAAATGTTGCTCCAAAATCAGGGTTTGGAGCTGAAAAATAAGTATCTCCCTGGTTGCCTTTTCCACTGGTCTGTACAAACATTAAGGCATCTTTTATAGGGAAAATTTCTGCTTTTTGTTCCTTCAAACTTTCCGATATTTCGCGCAAAGGGCTGTAATCGTCCAAAATATAAAATCCACGGCCAAATGTTGCCAAAACTAAATCACTTTCACGTTCTTGGATGGCAATATCGAAAACTGCAATTGTTGGTATTCCTGATTTTAGTTGCACCCATTTTTTCCCATTGTCGATGGTAAAAAATACGCCAAACTCGGTTCCAACAAACAGTAATTCTTTGCGGATATTATCTTGTATTATGGTATGTACTGAACCGTTTTCAGGAAGATTCCCACTAATTGAAACCCAGGTTTTTCCCTTGTCAGAACTTTTAAAAACGTAGGGTTTGAAATCATCGTTTTTCAGGTTGTCAAAAGTTGTGTAAACTACATTCTCATCAAAACGGTCGGCGAACAAATCGCTCACAGTTGTATATTGAGGTACACCGGGAAATGATTTAACCTGCGACCATGTTCCACCTCCATTTTCGGTTACCGAAATTACGCCATCATCAGTTCCTGCATACAACAACCCTTCTTTCAGTTTCGATTCTTCAAGCGAAACAATTGTTCCCCACAACGAGGTTGATACATCTTTGGCAACCGCATCAGCAGGCCAGTATTTTCCCATCACCGGGAAGCTGTTGCGATCAACCTGAGCCGTTAAATCATCACTGATTACTGTCCATGTATCGCCCCTGTCTTCGCTCCTGAAAACTTTATTTGCAGCAATGTATAATCGAGAAGCTTTGTGTGGGCTGACAAACATTGGTGTGTTCCAATTCCATTTATAAGTTAATTCACCTTTTCCTTCGGTTGGCCTGATATCAATTCTTTCGCCACTTTTTCTATCAAAACGGACAACATTTCCGTACTGTGATTCGCTGTAAATAATATCAGGATTATCAGGGTCAGTTGCCGCCCAAAAACCATCGCCGCCAGCAGTAACAAACCAATCGTCATTTACAACCCCATCGCGGCTTGTATTCATCGACGGTCCTCCCATGCTGTTGTTGTCCTGTGTGCCCCCATAAACATTGTAAAACGGTTCGGCATTGTCAACGTTAACCCGATAAAACTGAGTAACAGGAAGGTTTTCTTTAAAATCGAAAGTTTTTCCTGCATCCCAGGTTTCGTAAATACCTCCGTCACCACCAATCATATAATGTTCGGTATCTTGCGGGTCAATCCAAATTGCGTGATCGTCAACATGCCTGCCATCTGTACTGATTGTTGTCCAGGTTTTCCCTCCATCTTTTGTAAACCTTGAAACTGTTTCGGTTGAATATACTTTATCAACATCTTTTGGGTCACACACAATTTCGTTGTAATACTGTCCGCTTGAAGCATAATCGCTCATTTTTTCCCAGCTTTCGCCTTTGTTTACCGAGCGGTAAAATCCACTTTTCCCCTCGGCGGCTTCCATAATAATGTAAACAACATTGGCATCAACCGGAGAAATGTCAATCCCCATTCCGCCTATATCCACTTTGGGCAAACCATCCATAATTTTTCGCCAGTTTTCACCGCCATCGGTTGATTTATAAACTGCTGATTCTGGTCCTCCACCAATTTTTGTGAACGAAGTACGTCGGCGTTGCTCCGAAGTAGCATACATAATATCAGGATTTGTCGGGTCCATCTTCACATTGTTTACTCCGGTGTTCTCACTTATTTCAAGAACCTTTTTCCATGTTTTGCCGCCATCTTCGGTTTTGTATAAACCGCGTTCGCCCCCCGGTCCCCAGGCAGATCCTTCGGCAGCAACAAAGACAATGTCTGAATTTCGTGGATCGATTGCGATGCCACCAATTTGCCGGCTTTCTTTCAAACCCATGTTTTTGAATGATTTTCCACCATCGAGCGATTTGTAAATTCCATCGCCATAACCCAATGCACGTTGATGATTGTTTTCACCGGTTCCAACCCAAATTACATTGTAATTGTTTGGGTCTATTTCAACATCGGCAATAGAATAAGCTCCGTAGTTATCAAAAACAGGCGACCAGGTTGTTCCGTTGTTTGTGGTTTTCCAAACATTGCCGCTGGCAACTGCCACATAATATTCTTTTGTATTTTTCGGGTTAACAGCAAAATCGGCAATCCTGCCACTTGCCCATGCAGGTCCAATACTTCGAAATTTCAAACTACTCACCAAGTCACTGTTGATGAAAGTTTTTTCATCTTCCTTTTTTTCATCTTCTTTCTCTTTCTGTTTTGCATATGTTACCGTTGAAGAGAACAAAACGGCCACAATAATCCATACAAATTTTCTCATGTTTTATTTTTATTTTGAATTTAATTTCGCTTCGGTAAAAGTTAGTTTTAAAGGTGGCAAAAAATACAAAAATAATTGGGGTTGAAATAAGATAAAAGTCACAAACCAGATAAAATGAAATTAAAATTCAACCCCTTTTGCTTATACTACGCAATTCTGCAAAGGAATTGAAGCGAACAATCACATATTTTATCCAAAATTTATTTCTTGATTTGATACAACCGCCACCAGGGAGTTGTTGGCGATTCGTGGTGTTCCCAGTGGTAGCCAAAAAAGTAGCACGAAAGCATCGCCCACAAATGGTTGCGTTTTTGGGTGCGTGAATTGTGTGGGTTCATTTTTGCCGAAAAAGGTCGTCGGTGTGGCAAATAAGTCCCGAAAAAAAAGAGTTGCAGAGTGGCTAAAATAGCAGGGGCTACCCAAAACGACAGCAATTGTGCCTCGGTAAACCAAATCAATAAAACATTGAATGTGACAGCCATTAAAACAATTTGCCACCAGGTTGTGTAGTTTTTCATGAAAATAAACCACCACACAAAAAAGTTGTTGCTGTGGGAAGAAAAATCGGGATCTTGTTCAGTGGCCGGAAAACGGTGATGCAAATAATGTTTTTTTGAAAGTACTTTGAATGACAAAAAAGCAAACAAAGTAGTAGCCAGATGCCCAATAAAATTGTTCAGTCCTCTATTTTTTGCTACAATACCATGCATTGCATCGTGACCGGTAATAAACAGTCCGGTGTAAAAATAGGTTTGCAGTAAAACGTGAATATAAAAAAGTGGATTAAGTAAATTGAAATCAACAAAAAGAAGTGAATATATAAGATGCCCTGCCCAAAATACAATGATTATGATTGCAATAAATATTCCCATAGTAAATTGTTTTTGGTAAATTTGAATTTGAAATCTCTATGTCAACCATACTTTCATATCGATGGAAATTTCTTAGTTCGATCTTGATACTTTTAGTCTTGATACTAAATACTGATTTAAAAACTCAAACCCTCCTTCAAATTTTTATATCCTGTTTTGCTTACTTTCAATTTTGTTTTATCATGAAGGATTACAATATACGACTCTTTTTCGTATTGCTGTATTTCGTTGATTTGGGAAACTTTAACAATGTATGAACGATGAATCCGTACAAATTCCTTCGAATCTAGCGAGTCTTCAAAGTACCGCATCGTTTTTTGTTTCATGTGTCGTCCTTCGGTGGTGTAAATCATTACATAATCATCCATTGATTCGATATAACGGATTTGATCGACAGGGATTATATGGATTTTATGTCGATCTTTAACAACCACCCTGTCCAAAACATCTTCTTTTGGGAAGTTTCCTATTTTTTCGGCCACGTCAGAAACTGCACCTTCTTTTTGGATTCGATCCACAACCTTATCCACAGCTTCAAGCAACCTGTCTTTTGAATACGGTTTTAACAGATAATCTGCTGCATTGAACTCAAAAGCCTTAATCGCATATTGATCATAGGCAGTTGCAAAAATAATTTGCGGCTTATGTTCCAATAATTCCAGCAATTCGAAACCAGTGATTTTTGGCATTTGGATATCAAGAAAAACCAGGTCAGGTTTAAGTTCGTTAATCATTTTTACCCCTTCGAAACCGTTTTCGCATTCGGCAATAATCTCTATTTTATCATTTCCTTTGAGAAAGGATTTCATCAGGTTACGCGCTAATTCTTCATCTTCTACTATTATGGTACGCAGTTTTTCGGACATTTTATTTTGATTTTTGTGGAATAGTCAAAGTTACTGTAAATTCTTTTTTGTTGTCGGCCAATTTCAGCAAATATGGGTTTCCATATATTATCTGCAACCTGTCGCGGATATTGCGCAATCCAATTCCTTCGCCTCTTTTCGATAGTGTATCTTTATCGTACGGATTGCTGATTGTAATCTGTAAAAATTCGTCGGTACAAGTGCAAACTGTTTTAATTTCAACAGGTTCGGTTGCTTCGTAAACCCCATATTTTATGGCATTTTCATAAAGTGGTTGTAAAATCATATTCGGTATTTCGGTTTTCAAACAATTGTTGTCAATCTCGAAAATCGGTACTAATTTACTTCCGAACCTTACTTTTTCGATTTGCAAATAAAGTTTGTTATTCTCCAATTCCTGCTTGAAAGTTACTTTTTCTTTTTGATCGTGTTTTAAAGAATAGCGCATCAATTGCGAAAGATTGATCACCATTTCCTGTGCCCGCTCCGGATCGGACATTGTTAAAGAAGAAATACTGTTCAAACTGTTAAATAAAAAATGGGGGTTGATTTGTGATTTCAATGCATGGAGTTCTGCCTCTTTTACCAACGATAGTAATTTGCCTTCATTAAGCACTTTTTCCTTAAAACTCTGATAGTAGTTAACTGCATAAAAGAAAACTACAAAAATAAAATACATCATATAGCCGCCAAAAACACGGTTGATCATTCCGCGCTTCATCCATCTTTCAGCATCGGGATGAACCAGTTTAATGATAACAACACCAATGTACATCCAAATAAATACTATAATTGTTGCTGCTATTAAATGTGCAAAAATTATGCGGTAGGCACTGTTGTTTTCAAGGGTTGTATATTTGATAACATACCAGATTGAAGCACCAACGAGTGCATAAATAATAATGAATGAAAAGACCTCGACCGCTGCAATCTGAAAATCGATGCCATTGGCGAAAACAGAAACCAGCACCATGACGATTGAAGCTACCATCCAAAATAGGCCATAAAATATAGTAAGCCGTGGATTTGTAATAAATGGGTGGCGAAGTTCCATGTTTTAGAAATGTTTGATTTCAACTCCACCAAAGGCAGAAAACCCTCTTATTATTAATGTCTTTGAAGGATTGGGTACTATCTGCCCAAATGTCGATCCGCGTTTGTCGGTAAATGCCCCGAAAATAGCTGTAACTTCATTTTTAATGGTCCAGTCGGGTGGAACTTTAAAACTACATCCTCCAAAAATACTGACACATTCAATCAAAGCTCCATTTTCCGAAAGTTGTGCCTGACGCAAGTCGTATTCGGTACCACCAAACATCGAAGTTGTTTTTCCGCCAACAAAGCTCAATGAATTGATAAAAATTTCGCGTCCGCCAAAAATCACAAAATCATCAAAATAATCCATGCTTTGTTTGCTTTTTTCCCTATTAAAATGTGGTTCCCCCTTTTTTCGTCCATGAGTAACAAGCATTATCACACCGATACTTATAATAATAACCGGCCAGCCTATTTGCCGCAGTGCTCTCGGTATCTGATAAACTTCATCGATTAGAAAAAAGCCACCTACCAGAATTAATACTGTACCAGTAGTTTTATTTCCCCCTATAATCGAAAAAACGCCAATGCCAATTAATAGCATTTGCCACGAGATGAAAATATCCTCCCAGGCATCGGGTATAATGTCCAATCTTTCAAGGATCCACAGCCCCCCGATCGCAATAAGGAAAATACCCAAATACACCCTTTTGTTTTCTGACACACGGTTATCCATAATATCTGTATTAATTTGATTTAATGTGTTTTGCTCAAATTTTTCGAAAAATCAATGCAATCCCCAAACCTACCAACAGAACCGGGAAAAACATCGAAAACGTAAGCCCCGGTAAAATAAAGATTTTCGGAAGCAAAAAGATTCCGCCAATTACTATCAAAACTACTCCTGCCGAACGTTTGCCTGCCATCAGTATTAATCCCACAATTATTAAAATCATTTGCCAGGAAAAAATAAATTGGGTCAAATCATGAAACACATTTTTGAAAGGGAAGAATAAGTTTTGCAAATAGAATTGCGGCCACTCAAAATATAAACCTATTTTTCGCAAAAGCCATAATGATCCAATTCCGATTAAAACAAAGGCTAAAACTACTCTTGAATTTCTATTTTCAGGTTTGTTTTCCATAACGTTTTATTGACAGTTTTGAGATTCAAATATATAAATTCATTGCCAACCATGTTACTTAACATTCGGTTAACATAGGGTATGAATCGGTAAAATGAGATTTTGGGGTTTGAAAGGGTAAATTGTCTCACTTTTGTGAACCAATATTGGATAATTGAAAATGTTGAATATCAGTATAAGTTAAGGTGTAAAATTCCAAAACGCAAATTTGAGTTTTGAGTTTCGAATTTTGACTTTTGAGATTTGGAAATTATTCTCCTAATTTTTATTCTGCTCCCTTGCCCACGAATCGCGCAACTGTACGGTAAGATTGAAAACAGGTTTTTCTTCGGTTGAATCTAAATCGAGGTTAAAATACCCCAACCTTTCGAACTGAAAATGATCGAGTGGTTTGGCATTTTTTACAAATGGCTCAATATAACAGTCTGTCAGTACTTTCAGCGAATCGGGGTTCATAAATTCTTTGAAATCCACATCTTTATGGCCATCCGGATTTTCATCTTTGAACAAACGGTCATACATCCTAACTTCCGATTTTATGGCATGTTTAGCTGAAACCCAGTGCAAAGTGGCTTTCACTTTTCGTCCATCAGGCGAATTGCCGCCTTTTGATGCAGGATCATAAGTGCAAAGTAACTCCGTTATTTCCCCGTTTTCATCTTTAACAACTTCATTGCAAGTAATAAAATAGGCGTATCGCAACCTTACTTCGGTTCCGGGCGATAAACGGTAAAACTTTCTGGGTGGATTTTCCATAAAATCATCACGTTCAACAAATAATTCTTTTGAAAACGGAACTTTTCGCATTCCCATTCCTTCATCTTCCGGATTGTTCACTGCATCAAGTTCTTCAAAACCGTTTTCAGGATAATTTGTAATTGTAACTTTCAAAGGGTTTAAAACACCCATTACACGTTGCGCTGTTTTGTTCAAATGTTCGCGCACACTGTATTCGAGTAAGGAAACGTCAATCACCCCGTCAACTTTTGTTACACCAATCCTGTCGGAGAAATTACGGATTGATTCGGGTGTGTAACCTCTTCTGCGCAAACCCGAAATGGTGGGCATCCGTGGATCGTCCCAACCACTAACATGTTTATCTTTTACCAACTCAAGTAATTTACGTTTACTCATTACGGTATAAGTGAGGTTTAAACGTGCAAATTCTATTTGACGCGGGCGGTAATCGGTCTGTTGTAATTGGTCAACAAACCAGTTATAAAGTGGTCTGTGAACTTCAAATTCGAGTGTACAAATCGAATGTGTAATTCCTTCCCAGAAATCGCATTGCCCATGAGCAAAGTCGTACATTGGGTAAACACACCATTTATTGCCGGTGCGGTGGTGATGTGCTTTCATGACGCGATAAATAATCGGGTCGCGCATGTGCATATTTGGCGAATTCATATCAATTTTTGCTCTTAGTACACAAACCCCTTCTTCAAATTCTCCGTTTGTCATCCGCGTGAATAAATCAATATTTTCATCAACCGAACGGCTTCTGAACGGACTTTCAATCCCTGGTCTTGTTGGTGTACCTTTTTGGCTGCTGATGGTTTCAGCATCCTGATCGTCAACATACGCCATGCCGTCTTTAATCAATTGAACAGCAAATTCATGCAATTTCCCAAAATAGTCAGATGCATAATACAAGCGATCTTGCCAGTCAAAACCCAACCAATGGACGTCTTGCATAATCGACTCAACATATTCGGTTTCCTCTTTCGAAGGATTTGTATCATCGAAGCGCAAATTACATTTTCCATTGAATTTTTCGGCAATCCCAAAATTCAGGCAAATTGCTTTTGCATGACCAATGTGCAAATAACCGTTGGGTTCTGGCGGAAAACGGGTATGAACGTGGTTGTTGTTTTTCCCGAGTTTTAGATCTTCTGCAATTTGTGTATTTATGAAGTTTGCTTTTTTCTGAGCATCAAGAATTTCAGGTGTATTATTATCTGCCATTGTCTGTAATTTTTAATCTGCATGAATCGGCTGTAAAATTATAAAATGATTTGTGAGAACGTTTAAACCCCACGTGTTTTATCATATTATGTCACTTATTTTTAATTTCGCTAAAAAAACAATGGGAATTATTGAAATCGAGGGGATGAAATTTTATGCATTTCATGGTCATTTTGAAGTAGAGCGACTAGTAGGGAATGAATTCAGTGTAGATTTAAAAGTTGAAACCGACTGCAACAAAGCGGCAATTTCTGATAATTTGAACGATGCTTTAAATTACCAAATTGCCTATGAAATCGTAAAACAAGAAATGGCCCAACCTTCGAAATTGCTTGAAAATGTGGCCAAAAGGGTTTTAGACAGTTTGTATGGGCATTTTACTGCGATAAAAAAAGCATCCATCAAAATCTCAAAAATGAATCCATCAATGGGAGGCGAAATTGAAAAAGTAAGTATTTTATTGTCGAGATAATATGTTTTTAAATATCTAAAAACAGCTTAAAAACCTGATTATCGTCAAATTTTCCAAGCAATTAATCTGTAAATTTGACAAATTAATTTTAGGACGATTAAATCATGTTTTTATCAGAAAATATATTGAACGAAGGAAGCACAAATGCTAATAATGCTAAGATTTTAAATCGAAGACATTCAGAGGGGAAAAACCCAAAATCAGTGTTAACAGAAACCAGACTGCCTGGATTCAAATCAACAAAATCGCGGGCATGCGTAAATTCTAACTGGCAGAAACTGCGCGGATAACTACTTTTCACAATAACTTCTTGTTTGAATTGCAAAAATTCTTAGATTTGCAGACCAAAATAAAAAATGGTCTATTGCCGTGTGACTAGTCCCGATTTATCGGGAAAAAAAGTGTACGGCGAAGGAAAATTAAGTTGAAATACTAAAAATGGTCTCTTGGCCGAGTGGTTAGGCAGCGGTCTGCAAAACCGTCTACGGCGGTTCGAATCCGCCAGAGACCTCGCATATAATATAAATCCGATTGAATAACAACATGTTACAATCGGATTTTTTATTTCGGGACTGAATCGGGGGCTGAATGATATAGTTTGAATGTACTTTACTATTTGTTTAATAAATACATCATTATGGATTTCGAGTGGAAAATATGGTGTAACCGACCTTCAAAATTTTCAAGACCTTATTCAAATAATCAATTTAGAT
>JBBQPP010000065.1:0-12667 GCA_038217255.1 Bacteroidales bacterium
CCGGAAAGTCCAAATAAATAATCCCACTTGACAAACAAAATATTTTATAAAAAAATGAATTCAAGAGTGAAATATATTCTACCTTTCATACGCAGATTTAATTTAAACTGAACAGCATGAGCAAAATATTCCTACTAATAATAGACCCTTACACAAAAATCCATATTAATCAAATGATGAACTCTCCGCTAATTACAAAATACCTGCATATTTCGGGTAAACAGATGTTGTGTGCAATGCTAACAAAGCACAATTGACACATTTTTACTAATTATTAACACTTAAAATTTCAAAAAAAATGGCAACAAAGCAAATCAAAACATTTGACGAATTCAAAAATGAACTTGAATCAAACACGGAATTACAAAATCAATTCAAACATGATCCTTTGTCTGCAGTTCAACAATTTCAACAGCAAAGTCCACTGGCAACAGATAAGTGGATTTATAGAATAATTGTGCTATCACTTGGAATCACAATAATCTCTATCATACTTGGAGTTATTGTTCTCATTGGGACAGGAAAAATTTCTGATGACAAAGGAGTTCCAACAATTCTAACGGCAATAGGTTCTGCTGCTATCGGTGCATTAGCAGGACTTTTAGCACCACCTCCTAAAAGCAACTAATTAAACTAAATATTTTAAAACAATTAAAATTTTATACAAAATGGACAAACACAAAATAGAAGTGAGACTTCAAGGAGAGTTCACAACCATTGATGTTTTTCTTGAAGGTATTGAAATTCCTCTCAGAGAAGTTAATGACAATGATTACTCCAAACTTTACACAGAGTTTGAAATTCAAAACCCATTAGACATTAATGTAAGATTAAAGGGATGGATTGGAATGAAATGGGCTTTGTCTATCAAAATTGACGACAAAGAGGTTTATTCTAAGAATGGTGTTTTTGACTTTAAAGGTTTTGTATCATTTACTGACACCAAAAGTATTTAGCTCTATGAAAAAAACAATTCTCTATTTAAAATTTGCTCTTTTAAGTTCAGTTGTCTTTGGACAAGAACTGAAAAGTATAGATTCGACATTGATGAGCATTGATGCAAATGTTGGAGAATTAAAAGATGAACTTGTAAAAGAAAAACCTTCACCATCCACTGGTCAATCAATTTTTGAAGACAGTAAAGGTAATAGTGCAATTTTTCTTCCAAGTGGAGGAACATTCAGACTTAATGCAGCAGATGCAAGTCTTAAATTTTCATACGCTGATAGAGTAAGCACAAAAAAACTTTTTTATGGTTTTGATGTAAGCGGAAAAACAAATGATGGATTGTTTTCTTTAATTTCAAACGGCAATATTTCCCCTGGAACAAAAGTGAATGGAATAATCGGATTGCAAGAACTATTTCATAAAACAAATTTATTTGACGGATGGTTAGCACTTAAAGTTGGATACGAAGGTTCATCATTTAAACTTTTTAATCCTGAATCAGTATTTACAAACCAAATTAAAAAGACTTCATTTAATACTTTTACTTCTTCACTCGCTTTCAACTTGAAAATTGGCGGCAACAAACTTTTAGCACTTTCTGTCGGTTACCAAAAAGTAAATAATTACAGTGACTTGGATGAACTTGAATTGACAGATACAAAAACGATTAATGATTCTGTTTCAAACACAACAAGAACATATATGAGCAAAGTGAAAGCCAGGACAGGTGATTATAAAGTTTTTGACCAAGTTCCAATCAATATTGACTTCTTTTGGACACCAAATAATAATCCAAGAATTGGTTTTTATCATTACTTGCGGACAAAATTTAGCGCCGGTAAAGCAACGAATGGTTTTGGTAGCGGATTGTATCTACTCAAAAAGAATAATCCTTTATCCTCTACTGCAGGTATTGTTTTTGAAGTAAGCGACATTTCAAAACTTAATGACGGATTTGGTAATAACTTTACTATTAATTTTATTGTAGCATACAATTTCGGATTTACAAACAGAAATCTATACTGACAG
This sequence comes from Bacteroidales bacterium, assembly GCA_038217255.1. Classification (GTDB taxonomy): domain Bacteria; phylum Bacteroidota; class Bacteroidia; order Bacteroidales; family Prolixibacteraceae; genus Draconibacterium. Next base: position 1,978 of record JBBQPP010000065.1, read on the forward strand.
TTTTACTTAACTCTGTCTGACTTTCTCCGAATGACGATAAGCACTGCACATAATAAATAGGATTCTGAGTAATCTGCAAGACCCAGTCAGCCAGTTGACGGATTGAACTACGTCCGCCGGGCTAAAAGATATGTATTTAACGGAGGTTTTTCTGATTTGTTAAAGATTAAACAGCATAGTGTTCAGTAAATTACTCTCAGATTAATTTTTCTCTTGCTGGTGCTAATTTGCAATAGGTGCCGTAGTTAACTTTAATCAGACAGTTTTTAAAATTCTACTTTTACCTCGCTCACCGCTTTTCGGGTTCATAAAATACTACATTGATTATAGTCTCAACAACAAAATAATGGAAGCCGGTGACTTTTGCAGCCGCACTAATGCATCGAAAAAAAAATCTCAAACGATTTTTTAATTCGCTTGATTCGATTACCAAGCTTTGGTAAGTTCGGGGCAAAAATTCAAATGGGAAGAAACACATCAATATCATTAGGTTCATACTTTGAGGATTTTATAAATTCATCTGTTTCCACTGGAAAATATAGTTCTGCAAGTGAAGTCGTTCGTTCTGCATTAAGACTTTTGGAATCAGAAGAGAAAAAATTAAAAGAGCTAAGAAACGCATTGATTGAAGGAGAAAATAGTCCAATCATTGAAGATTTCGATGCTAAAAAACATCTCGCAGAAATTCATAGTAAATACCTATGATTCAAAAATATGGATATTGAAAATCGACTTAAAGAAAAATAAAAAATTCTCCCTTTCGATACCGCACGATTGCTCGTTAGATATTACTGTCTTTTAGATAAAAACTTCGCGATTCAATCGTTTGGGAGAGTGGGGGGCAGGAGAATCCTTTCTCCTGATTTTTGGGAAAATATAGAATAAGAGAATGCTACCGTCTGACTTCAAATATCAAATATCACGGACTTAGGAAAGTCCGCGTCCCATAGCCGTTTATCCTCTCGCTGCCGCAGGATTGCATCGTGTGGTATTCCCATCACATTGGAAAAATTGCACAAACTCAAATTGACTGAGCTCGCTGCCGCACGATTGCATCGTGTGGTATTCCCATACTCCAAATTGCTATCAGATTAATTCCCCGGAAATTTTCTTCAAGTAATTCAATTGATAATTTATGTTTATCGGTTTATACAATTAATTTTGTATTTACGTTTACTAACATGTACACAATTTTTTACACCATGATTTTTTGCAATCTCAGGTTTGCTTTGGCATTCACAATTACAAATCTGTACTTTCTTTTTACTGTAAATGCACAATCGGACGATCAGCACAAGGCTGTTTATGACGGAAATATTGGCGGCGACAAGATTGTTCTTGTGGAAGAAAGCAAAGATCCGGTTTTTATGAAAGGATATTTTGTGTTGAACCGGGGAAAAGCAGTGGAAGAAGTGCATCCTTTTTCAGTCAATTTTTTGGGTGGCACACCATTTTTTCAGTCCGATTTGTTTACCGGTCCACTGAAATCGGCAACCAAGGATTCGACCCAATTGAGCGGCACCTTAAAACTGATGAACAAAAAGAAACGTTTTCTGTTCTTTCGCCCCAAAGCTGCGCTTCATTTTACCTTGCGCCCCGCCGTAAATGCATCTCCCACAGTAAGATATCAAGAGGATGTTTTTGACGATATTGCGGTTAAAAGCGATATTTTGTACGGAAAAGCAATGGGTTTCTGGACACGTTCACCGTATTCCGACGACCCGTATGTAGTAACGCTGGGCAAAGGTTTGTTTAAATCGTTTAAAGATCAGGAGTTAGTCGACTTAAACCTCGATTTGTATTATTCGAAATCAGACATGTTTAAAAACCGGCCTTGTGTTGTGCTGATTCATGGCGGTGCTTTTTATATCGGGAGTAAAGAATCGGTTTGCGAACAGGCGCTGGCAACAGCTTTGGCCAAAAGAGGCTATTTTGTTGCATCAATCGACTATCGGCTGGGTTTTAAACCTACTCCGACGGACATAGAAATGGGTGGTTACCGTGCTATTCAGGATGCCCATGCCGCATTGCGTTTCCTGGCTCACCACGCTCCGGGACTTGGGATCGACCCAAACCAGATGTATGTTGGCGGAACCAGCGCGGGTGGGGTTGCTTCGCTGAACGTTGCTTTTATGGACAATGATGAGCGACCGGCCAGGATCCTAGAAAATGAAAAGAAAGGATTGGTTTCAAAAATTGAGGAATCTGGAAACCGGTTTACTGAACCCTATACCATAAAAGCTGTGGCCAATATGTGGGGTGCAGTTTCCGATTTAAATATCATTGACCCTGACGAAAAAATTCCTGTTTTATCCATTCACGGAACCCATGACGATGTTGTTCCGTTTGAATATGATTTCCCTTTCCAAAATTCGTTGATGATAAACCGGATGATAATGGATAAAATGTATGGTTCAAAGTCGATACACGACAGGTTGAACAGCCTGGGTATCCGTAACCGTCTTATTGCGCTTCCGGGTCTGGGTCACGAACCCGAACTGGAAACCTATAACAAACTGAATAGTTATATCGATACTTTGACTTCCAATATCACTAAATTCTTTTATGAAGAAACGGCACCAATGGTATTATTGCCTCCCAGTCAGCTCACGGTTACCGCAAACGCACCTTTAAAATCAATTTATTACGAAGTTTCAAACGGAACTGTAGTAGAAGTTTCGGCAGAGGGAGGAGTGAAAGCAAACAGTAACCCTGCCGATGCAACGGTAATTTGGTTTGACAAAGCTGAAAACCGAAAACTGAAAATAATTTCAACCAATAAATTTGAAGCCTGGAGTTTAAAAGAATTTCCGGTAGAGTTGGTTCAAGGGGAAGGACGATTTTAGGAAAAATCCGATTACAATCAGCGTTACCCCGACCCTAAATATTATTCTTATTTCTAAAATGCGAAGGTGTTACGCCTTCTTTCTTTTTAAAAATATTGCTGAAATAAAAAATGGACTGGAACCCAAGTTCATAACTGATTTCCTTGATGCTTTTATCGGTTGAAACCAACAATTCTTTTGCCCGTGTAATCCGCAATTGCAGATGATATTGGCCGGGGGAAACGCCCGTATATTTTTTAAACATTTTCCTAAAAAAAGAGTAGCTGACATTGTGCTTTTCGGCCAGCGCGATCAAATCGATATCTTCATTGGTATTTTGCCGCATTTCAAACCGGATGGCCTCAATGATTTTGGCAATGGGTTTGCCCGAAAATCCCTTTTGTTTTTCGAATGAAATGATATATCCAAGCAATTTTATGACCATTCCAGAGGCTATTTGCTGATACCCGGGTTGCTCTTTTTCTACAAGGTCAAAAATCTTTAAAAAGGAGTCAAGAAACTCTTCTTTGATGCCCAAATTGAAAACAGGATTCTGGGACGAAAACTGAGGTGTGGAAATCAGTTTTCTGGCTAATTCGCCATCGAAACCAATATAGGTTTCTGTCCAGCCCGTTTTTAAATTTGGTTTGTAACGATGCCAAACACCGGGAAGAGTAATAAAAATACTTCCTTTTTTTAATGGATAAGTCCCGAATCCATTTTCCAGTATTCCAGTTCCTTCTGTAATAAAATTGATTTGAAATTCATTTAAAACACGTCCTTTTTCCCATGTAAAAAAATATTCAGATGGATGGCTCGATGAAGGGTAATCAACATTAGGAAGGACTTTTGCTGAGCCTGCAACATTTAAAAACAATCCCCAGTTGCTGTCTTCATCGCTTATGGTTAAATATTTAAATTCGTTATTGATCATTATTGGGTCAAAAAGTGTAAATTTTATGTCAGAAAACGTATTGTTTTTGCATATTTACAAATATATATTTGTTTTTTCTTTAGCGAACTAAATCAAAAATAGTAATCAAATAAATTAAACCTTATGAATGTTATTTTGGGAATCTTATTCCACTCTCTCGGTGGAGGAGCTTCAGGAAGTTGGTACATGCCTTACAATTGGGTAAAAAAGTGGCGGTGGGAAATCTATTGGATAACCGGTGGGATTTTCTCATGGCTTATTATGCCGTACCTGGCCGTTCTTTTAACAATTCCTGACTGGCAGGGAATTTTACATGCATCCAATGGAAACGTTATCCGCAACACCTACATCATGGGTTTGCTGTGGGGTGTTGGAGGTCTTACTTACGGACTGGCTATTCGCTATCTGGGCATGTCGCTTGGTAACTCTGTGTTGCTGGGCATTACTTCCGTGGTCGGTTCGTTGGGTTTACCAATCTTACGCAATGTCCCCGGTATTGCCGAAATAATCCCGAATGGACTTACGTTTACCGATCTTTTTAGCACCACGGGAGGACGAATTGTTTTATTAGGCATTCTGATTCTGCTTGCTGGAATCATACTTTGCGGACGCGCCGGAATCAAAAAGGACAAGGATATTGGCAACGTTAAAGAGGGAGTTAACAACGAATTCCAACTCTCGAAAGGATTAATCATTGCCATTATTTCAGGCGTTTTAAGCGCATTTTTCAGTTTCGGTATCGATGCAGGGAAAGAGATGGCTTTCGAAGCCAGATCGCTGGCCGTGGCGCAAAGCTACTCGTTCCTCGATGGAACAGGAGATGGTATAAAATACCTCTTCGAAAACAATATTATTTTCTTTGTAATTCTCTGGGGAGGTTTGACTACCAACGTGATATGGACAACAGCTCTGATTTTCAAAAACAAAACCGGCGGTGACTTCATTGACAAGAAAACTCCGTTGTTGCGCAATTATTTATTCTGCGCACTGGCCGGAACCACCTGGTTTCTGCAATTCTTTTTCTATGGAATGGGCGAAACTAAAATTGGAAACGGCGCCAGTTCCTGGACACTTCACATGGCCACCATTATCCTGACCGCCAATCTTTGGGGTTTCTACCGAAAAGAATGGAAAGGAGTTTCGAAAAGTACATACAACACAATTCTGCTCGGCATAGGTGCAATTCTATTGTCGGTAATTGTAATTGGTGTAGCAAAATGGTTGTATCCTGAATTAAATGCACTTGGATAATGAAACGACTGGCTTTTAAAATGCAACTGAACGAAGGTCAAAAAGAAGAATATAAAAAACGGCATAATGAAATTTGGCCTGAATTGAAAAAACTGCTGAAAGATACCGGTGTGTGCGAATATTCCATCTTTTTGGATGAAGAAACAAATATCCTGTTTGCCTTCCAGAAAGTGAGTGGGGATGGAGGTTCACAGGATTTGGGGCAAACTGAAATCGTAAAAAAATGGTGGAAATTTATGGCAGACATTATGGAAACCAATCCTGATAATTCGCCGTTAACAAAAGAACTGGAAGAAGTTTTTTACATGGAATGAAATTAAAAATCAACTAAAAAAATGAATATGAAACGAAATCAAATCTGGGTAAAATTATTTACCATCGTGCTTTTAATCAGTAGTTTTACTGCATTTTCTGCAAAAAATACTACAGTAACTGACCTGATTTGTGAATATCACACAAATCCGCTTGGGATTGATATTCTGAAACCACGGCTGAGTTGGAAAATTGCTTCTACCGAAACAAATGTAATGCAGTCGGCTTATGAAATTAAAGTAACTAACCAAACCGCCAAAGGAAAAGTACTTTGGAATTCGGGAAAAATAAGTTCTGATCGATCGGTGAATATTACATACGACGGGCCAGAATTAAGCTCGATGCAGCGTGTTTACTGGCAGGTTCGCGTTTGGGATAATAATGGGAAAGCAACAGATTGGAGCGAACCGGCTTATTGGGAAATGGGAATCCTGAAACCTGAATTGTGGACAGCTTCATGGATAACCATGGAAAGTGAATCCAAAACGGATAGTTCGCCGCCCGCGCATTATTACAGAAATAAATTTGAATCCAAAAAGAAAGTAAAGTCAGCAAGGGCTTATGTAACTTCATTGGGACTTTATGAATTGTATTTAAATGGTGCAAAAGTAGGTGACCAATTGTTTACGCCTGGCTGGACCAGTTATAACAAAAGGCTGCAATACCAAACCTACGATGTTACTTCAATGATTCAACAAAAAAATGCCATTGGAGCTATACTTGGCGATGGCTGGTACAGGGGAAATATCGGATGGCAAGATCAGCGCAATTATTATGGCAACCAACTGGCACTTTTGGTTCAGTTAAAAATTGAATACACCGATGGAACAAGTGAAACAATTGGTTCAGATAAAACATGGAAAGCTTCGACCGGGCCAATTGTTGAATCGGATATTTACAACGGCGAATTGTATGATGCACGCCTTGAAATGGATGGCTGGGCAAATGTTGGTTTTGACGAAAGTAAATGGGAATCAGTTGGCATTTTGAATAAGTCAAAAAACAATTTAATCTCACCCCAGGGTGTTCCGGTTAAAGCAGTTGAAAAGATCAAACCTATTGAATTAATTGAAACCCCAAATGGCGAAATGGTATTTGATTTGGGCCAAAATATGGTTGGCTGGGTACAAATCAAAATGAAAGGGAAAAAAGGCGAGAAAGTTGTTATGAAATTTGCTGAAGTTTTAGATAAAGAAGGCAATTTTTATACTGATAATTTACGCTCTGCAAAAGTTACCGATACCTATATTTTTAAAGGTGATGGAGTAGAAACATATGAACCAAAATTTACTTTTCACGGGTTTAGATTTTTAAAATTGGAAGGTTTGAAAGAAGCTCCGGCATTTGAAGATATTACAGGTATCGTTATTCATTCGGCAATGAAACCAACAGGGACTTTTTCTTGTTCCGATTCGCTTATCAATCAATTGCAGCACAACATTCAGTGGGGGCAAAAAGGGAATTTCCTTGATGTGCCTACCGATTGCCCGCAGCGTGATGAGCGTTTGGGATGGACGGGAGATGCACAGGTATTTAGTCCAACTGCAGCATTTAATTTTGATGTTTCAGCCTTTTATACCAAATGGATGAAAGATGTTGCTGCCGACCAACTACCCGACGGCAAAGTACCACATGTAATACCCGATGTATTAAAAGGAGGCGGAGGTTCAACTGCCTGGGCCGATGCGGCATTGGTTGTGCCATGGACAACTTACCTGGCATATGGCGACAAACGCATTCTGGAAGTGCAGTATCCAAGCATGAAAGCATGGGTTGAATACATGCACAATAGGGCAGGGGATGATAATTTGTGGACTGGCGATCAACATTTTGGTGACTGGCTGGCCTTTGCCACTACCCGTTCAGATTATCCGGGCGCAACAACTGAAAAAGATTTAATCGCTACGGCATATTATGCCTACTCAAGTGGATTACTTGCAAAAATTGCCAAAATAATTGGGAAGAATGATGATGCTGCAAAATATGCAAAACTTTCAGCAGATATTAAAAAAGCGTTTGTTCATGAATTTGTTGCGCCATCAGGCATGTTGGTTTCGAACACACAAACTGCTTATCTGCTTGCAATTGCTTTTGACTTACTTCCTGCTGACCTAGTTCCAAAATCAGCTGCATATCTTGCCGAAGATGTAGAAAAATTCAAACACCTCACCACTGGTTTTGTGGGAACTCCATTGCTTTGCAAAACTTTGTCTGCACAAGGATATGACGAACTTGCTTTTATGTTGTTGAACCGTAAAGAATACCCGTCGTGGTTGTATCCGGTAACACAAGGAGCTACCACAATCTGGGAACGCTGGGATGGACAAAAACCTGACGGAACTTTTCAAAGTGTGGGAATGAATAGTTTTAATCACTACGCTTATGGCGCAATTGGCGAATGGCTTTACACATATGTTGCCGGAATTCAGATTGACACTGAAAATCCGGGCTACAAACATTTTTTCCTGGCACCGCATCCGGGAGGTGGATTAACAAATGCAAAAGCAACTTTCGAATCTATTCACGGCGAAATAAAATCGGCCTGGAAAATTGATGGCGGAAATATGGTGTACGAAGTTGCAGTTCCGGCAAATACTTCAGCAACGGTAACACTTCCTGAAGCAATTCTTGGTAATGTATCAGTAAATAACTCAGCTTTAACTGATGACAAATTGAAAGATGCAAAACAGGAGCAAAAAAGCGTAACCCTGAAATTGGGATCAGGTAACTATAGTTTTAGTTATCCAATAGCTAAATGACCCCTAAATCCTCTGAAGGGAACTTTAATAACGTATTGATTATTAACATGTTTACTTGAATGAATGAGACAGCGATGAAAAAGGAAAATATATATCAAAAGACTTTTTTGAGCTGATTTATAAAAATAACAACCTTGGAAGGGTTAAATGTGTCAATAGCCCGGGGTGAAACCCTTGGTTTAAAAAGCGAATAAGTATTCGTCCGCGACCTGAATTTGTTCAACGGGAAAAACATCCTGTCGGACGAAATAACTAAGAAGGAAATTGAAACTGAAATTATTTTAATTCAAAATCAATAAAAATGAAAAAAGAAAGAATTGAAAAGGCCTATCGATTGGCCAAAGAACAATATGCTGAACTTGGGGTAAATACCGATGAAGTTCTTGCAAAAATGAATGATGTGGTAATCTCACTCCATTGCTGGCAAACTGATGATGTGGGTGGTTTTGAAACTCCTGATGCAAAACTATCGGGAGGCGGTATTCAGGCGACAGGGAATTATCCAGGCAAAGCACATACTATTGACCAGGTTCGCACCGATCTCGAAAAAGTGCTTTCACTTTTACCGGGTACACAACGTTTGAATTTACATGCCATATATGGGGATTTTCAGGGTGAACTCGTAGATCGCGACCAAATAGAAGTAAAGCATTTTGAAAGCTGGATTGACTGGTGTAAAAAACAAGATATTGGAATGGATTTTAATGCCAGTTGTTTTTCACATCCCCGTGCTGCTGATGGTTTTACGCTTTCCAGCAAAAACGAAGAAAACCGTCAGTTTTGGGTGGAGCACTTAAAACGCTGCCGCTTAATTTCTGCTGAAATCGGCAAACAACTCGGAACTCCCTGTGTCCATAACATGTGGATACCTGATGGCTCGAAAGACACGCCAATCGACAGAAATGGTTATCGTACCTTACTGAAAAAATCACTTGACGAAGCTATGGCGATCGACTATCCGAAAGAGCACATGAAAGATGCCGTCGAAAGCAAACTTTTCGGTATTGGCGCTGAATCGATGACAGTTGGCTCTCATGATTTTTATCTTGGATATGCTATCAAAAACAATAAACTGATATGTCTCGATAACGGACATTTTCATCCCACTGAGCAGGTTGGTGATAAAATATCATCCTGCCTTCAGTATCTCGATGAATTGCTACTGCATGTTACCCGTCCGATCCGTTGGGATTCAGATCATGTGGTAACATTAAATGAAGATGTTCAGTTAATTGCATCCGAAATCGTCCGTAATAATTTCATGAGCCGTGTTAAAGTCGGGCTCGATTTTTTCGATGCGTCAATCAACCGTATCGGTGCTTATGTAATTGGAACCCGCGCTACACAAAAAGCATTTATGATTGCAATGCTCGAACCTACTTCAACTTTACTAAAATATGAAGAAGCAGGACAATATTTTGAAAGGTTGGCTTTGCTTGAAGAATTAAAAACAAAATCGTTTGGCGCAGTTTGGGATTATTATTGTCTTCAGGAAAATGTCCCGGTAGGAGAGGGGTATATTGCTGAAATTCAACAATATGAAAAACAAGTTTTGCTGAAAAGATAAAAAAGTGCAACTGCCAGTTATCAAAATAATTGTGATTTTTATAATCAAGGTCTTAATGAACAATTGGAGTATAATCCAATCCTGAAAAATGGCAATGTGCCACCAAAAAAAAGGATACCAAAGGATGAATTTCATTCAAAAGTATCCTTTTTTTGTATCTTTAATTTCGAAATAAAAATGGAACCACTGAAAAATGAGAAAATTAGATACAACACTGATGCATCCCCGCGACCAGATAAGGATGATAATAGAAAAAGTTTACCGCAGCGGATTGACCACGACTTCGGGAGGAAATATTTCTGTTATTGATGAAAACGGTGATGTTTGGGTAACGCCTTCAGCAATTGACAAAGGTTCTTTGCGCCCGTCTGACATTAATGTAATTCCACAAGCTAAAAATGTTTGTGGGCCAATCGGTTATGCTACTTACGAATTGCCGGGCAGTGAAGTTTTGGGAGAAGTGATTGCCGATGAATTTGTGAAAGGATTTAATGCGGTAATCATGGAAAACCACGGAACCGTTGTTGGAGGTGTGGATTTGGGCGATGCTTTTCAGCGCTTTGAAACGCTTAAGATTTGCGCACGGACAATCATAAATGGCAGCACAATTGGTACTCCTAATTACCTGACGGACTCGGAAATAGAAGAATTTGAAGATCAAATACCACATTTGTTGCCCGAAATGGAAAGCGTTCAGCACCCGTCGGATGAAAGGGCTATCCGCGAAGAAATAAAACGGATTGTGCACCGGGCATGTACGCAAGGGTTGATGATAAGCTCCTACGGCACAGTTTCTGTGCGCTGGCGGAACAGTGATTCCTCATGTAAATTCAATTATTTTAACACAAACCCCATTTTTGATGGCCTACAGTGTAACAGCCCAAAAAATGGATGTGCGGACCATTCCCGAAAGCTGGATATTTTTGCAGGATGTGCCAAATGTTGCTTTTGGTTCGCACTTTGCCGGAAAAGAAACCATTTTGAATATGCTTTCTAAAAATACCCCGGCAATTATCATAAATAATGATTCAATTCTTGTAAC
>JBBQPP010000066.1:0-12442 GCA_038217255.1 Bacteroidales bacterium
AATTTCAAATATGCGCTTTTCTCTATTTCTGAAATGCTTTTCCACATATCATAAAACACAATCACATCAAAGTCTTCAGCCAAATCTTTTACAAGCTTCTGGTTGGCTTTTGGCTGTTGAAAATGTTCATACTCAATCCCGGAAAGTGCATCGAACATTTCGAAAAACTGCAATGTGTCAAAGGCATGACCACCCGTAACAAGCATTACTTTAATTGGTTGCGCCTTAATAATTGTTGCTAAAAGCAGGAAAAAGAATAAAAAGTAGATTCTTTTCATTGGTTTAGTTTTTGATTTATAGAATTTCAAGCACTAAAAATAATAATTTCATTCAATGTTATTCGTTTTTGTTGTTAAAGAGTATTAAAAACTTATAGAATGAAAATCATAAATGAAGTTTCACCTTTTAACAAAACCACTCATAAAAATTCAACCTTCCCGGCCAAAAATAAATTCCTAAACCTTTTTATACAGCAGGGGGTTATTAATTTAGTTAATTTTGAAGCCAATTCAGAATAAAACAATATTTACAATTTCACTTAATTGTCAGAAATAAACAAATAACAATGAAAAAAGCACTGAACTTAAAAATCTTCCTGTTTTTCCTAGTCATAGTAACCTTTTCAGGATGTGATATTAATAACAATGACGAACCAAAAACAACAGATAAATATCTTGTAAGCTTTGTAAAACACAAAACTTACAAATTGGCTGATATGAAAGCTGTGTTAACCATATATGCAAATCTTTATCCCGACTTGAAGAATATTTCAGATAATTTAGAACACGATATTGATGTTTACTCAATAACATATACCACAAAATTTAAAGGCAATGATGTAATTGCTTCCGGTCTTGTTTCAGTTCCTTCATCAGCAGGCACATATCCTTTAATGAGTTACCAAAACGGAACCAACACTTTACACAGCGAAGCGCCTTCAGTGAATCCGGACAATCAGTTGTTTTTATTACTCGAATTTATTGCTTCAACGGGATTTGTAGTGTCAGTACCAGATTATTTGGGTTTTGGCGCCTCATCCGATATGTTTCATCCTTATCTCGATAAAGAATCTACAATTCAGTCGGTAACTGACATGTTAAGAGCTGTTGAAGAACTGACTGCCAACCATTTAGGATTTGAAGTGAACATGGATTTGTATATTACCGGATATTCACAGGGAGGATGGGCAACCATGCAATTACAAAAAGCCATCGAGGACAATAGCGCTTCCGAATTTAATTTAAAAGCAAGTTCCTGCGGAGCCGGGCCGTATGATTTGAGATATGTAAATGATTATATTTTGGGCCTGACAAATTATCCAATGCCCTATTTTGTAGGATATATATTTAACAGCTATTTGAATTTAGGTGATATTTCAAATCCGGCTGGTGACATTTTTAAATCGCCTTATGACGAGCGCGTTATGACATTATACAACGGAACAAAATCGGGAGATGAAATAAATGCACAACTCACCACCTTTACAGCCGACTTATTTACAACCGATTACAAAAACTCTTCGAATACAGATGCCAAATTTTCATCGGTTATTTCGAGTCTCGATATAAACAGTATCGCTGCATGGAAAACAAATATCCCAACATTAATAACACATGGAACTGCCGACACTTATGTGCCGGAACAGATTTCGAAAAATATGTATATTGATTTTGTGGCAAAGGGAGTTGATGCGTCAAAAATCACTTACATCCCGATTCCCGGCGCCGGCCATACTACTGCGGTTATACCTTCGGGAGTTGCCACTTTTAACTGGTTTATAGATTTGAAGAATTCGAAATAAATTAAATAAAAAAAAGCTGTCAATAAGGTTTAAAACGATATTACCTTTATTGCTCATTTCTTCAGGAATTTCGACACAAAACCGCCTACATTCGTTTGATGTAAACAAATATGAATAAGCCCATTAGATCAAAAATGCAGGGCACTAATAATTATAAATGAAAAAAGGAATTTATATCACAAATACAGAATCGAGGACTGGTCGGTCTCTTGTAACTCTCGGACTGGTAAATTGGTTGCTTTCAAGGACAAGCAAAGTTGGTTATTTCAGACCAATAATTAATGATGTTAAAAAGGGTGAAAAAGATAATGATATTGAAACTATGCTTTCATATTTCAAATTGGATATGGAATATAAAGAAGCACATGGATTCACTATTTCACAAGCTATTAAGTATAAAAACTTAGGGCAGGAAGCACGGTTAATCGACAAAATAATCGAAAAATACAAAGATATTGAAAAGCGTTTCGATATTGTTGTTGTTGAAGGGTCTGATTTTTTAGGTAAAGGAGTAACCATTGAGTTTGACTTAAATGTAGAAATTGCCAAAAATCTTTCATTACCTACTTATCTTGTATGCTCAGCTCAAAATAAAGACGTTCATGATGCGGTTTCAAATCTTGATTTGTCAATAAAAACCTATGCTGCCAATGATGTTAAAATTCAGGCAGCTTTCATGAACAGGGTGGATGAAAGCAAATTCGATATAATGAAAGAAGAATTGGCAAACGTGATTTCAACTACAACTTCAATTGGAATTATTCCTGAAATTAAAAAGCTAAGTAGCCCTACAATACAGGAAGTTTATGAAGAAATTGGCGGAGAAATTTTGATGGGCGTGGATTTTATGAATAATCAGGTCGATAAATTCGATGTCGGTGCCATGCAATTGAGAAATTATCTTCAACGTGTTGAGGAAAATAGCCTTATCATTACTCCGGGCGATAGATCGGATATTATTATCGGAGCTTTTCTGGCAAATGCTTCAGCGAATTATCCAAATATCTCCGGAATTGTGCTAACCGGAGGAATAACAATTGAAAAACCAATCCTAAAACTCATTGAAGGTTTACCCAATGTTATGCCCATAATTTTGGTACAGGATGTAACATTTGCCACGGCAACCAAAATAGCTAACATAAAACCTAAGATCAGACCGAGAGATACCGGTAAAATTGAATTGTGCATTTCCACATTTGAACAATATGTGAATAAAAGATCGTTACTTAAAAAATACAGAAGCTTCAAAACCAATGTTTTAACTCCACGAATGTTTCAGTACAACTTGGTTTCAAAGGCTAAATCTTCGAAAAAACATATTGTATTACCCGAGGGGACCGATAGAAGGATATTGGAAGCAGCAGTGCATCTGGTTGAACAGAATGTGGTAAATATAACTTTGTTAGGCAAAGAGGAAGATATTTTGGCTAAGGCTGCAAAAATTGGGGTAAAACTAAACGAGGAGATAAAAATTATCGATCCTGCCACCTCCGAACATTACGAAGATTACTGGAAAACATATTATGAATTGCGCAGGCATAAAAATATTCCGGAGGATATGGCGCAAGACGCATTGCTCGATGTTTCGTATTTCGGAACAATGATGGTTTACAAAGGCCATGCCGATGGAATGGTTTCAGGAGCTACTCATACAACCGCCCATACGATTATTCCGGCTTTGCAGTTTATAAAAACCCGACCGGGAGTTCACACTGTATCTTCAGTATTTTTTATGTGTTTGGATGATCATGTATCCGTTTTTGGTGATTGTGCTGTAAACGTTAACCCCAATTCCGATCAACTGGCTGAAATTGCAATTTCATCTGCCGAGTCGGCAAAAGCTTTTGGGATAGATCCGAAAGTGGCTCTTCTTTCGTACTCTTCAGGAACTTCGGGAACCGGTGCTGAAGTTGAAAAAGTAAAAGCCGCAACCGAAAAGGCAATTTTGTTAAGGCCTGATTTAAAAATTGAAGGCCCAATTCAATATGACGCAGCGGTTGACCCGGCAGTTGGAAAAAGTAAAATGCCAAATTCGGAGGTTGCAGGAATGGCGAATGTTTTGGTTTTCCCCGATTTGAATACAGGGAATAATACTTACAAAGCAGTACAACGCGAAACTGGTGCGCTGGCAATTGGCCCAATGCTGCAAGGTTTAAACAAACCTGTTAACGATTTAAGCCGCGGATGCACAGTGGATGATATTTTTAACACAGTAGTTATCACAGCAATTCAGGCACAGGAAAACATTTAATATTAAAGGAGAAAATGAATATTTTAGTTGTTAATGCAGGCAGTTCTTCCATAAAATATCAGTTAATTGATATGACCACAGAACTGCCATTGTCGAGCGGGATAGTTGAACGTATTGGATTGGAAGAAGGGATAATTGTTCACAAAACTTTTGTAAAAGGAGAAGAAACCAGAAAAACTGAATCATTTCCAATTCCGAACCATACCGTTGGTTTAAAAAGAGTTGCAGAGTTGCTTACCGACAAGGAAATAGGTGTAATTTCAAATCCATCAGAAATTAAAGCAGTTGGGCACCGCTTGGTCCACGGAGCAGAGGCCTTTACAAAAACAGTTATAATTACCAATGAAGTAAAAGCAAAAATTAAAGAATTATTTCCGCTTGCGCCGCTTCACAATCCTGCAAATCTCACAGGGGTTGAAGTTGCTGAAAAGGTTTTTCCCAATGCAACACAGATAGGAGTTTTCGATACTGCTTTTCACCAAACCATGCCCGAGGTTGCTTTTAGATATGCAATTCCACGGGAAATGTACAGCGAAATGGGTATTCGTAAATATGGTTTCCATGGAACATCCCACAAATATGTTTCTGAAAAAGCACTAGCACTTCTGGGGAAAAATGATGCAAAAATAATTACAATTCACCTCGGAAATGGCGCGTCAATGGCAGCCGTTACGGGAGGCTCTTGTATTGACACATCAATGGGGTTAGGTCCACTCAATGGGTTGATTATGGGTACACGTTCGGGCGATATCGATCCATCTGTCATATTTTTTCTTGTTGAACAAAAGGGATATTCAATTGAAGAAGTTGCAACAGTTCTAAACAGGAAAAGTGGCATGCTGGGACTTACGGGCGATAGCGATATGCGGGATATTGTTGATCGTTTTCAAAAAGGCGATACTGATGCTGTGCTTGCATACCAAATGTACGCATACCGGATTAAGCAATATATAGGTAATTATGTAGCCGCAATGAATGGATTGGATGCAATAGTATTTACCGCAGGCATTGGTGAAAACGACCCGGTAACACGTAAACTTGTTTGCGATAACATGGACTTTTTTGGGATTGAACTTGACCAGGAGCTTAACCTCGCTCGCAGTAAAAAAATACGCGAGATAAATACAGAAAAAGCAAAAACCAAAGTACTTGTAATTCCTACCAATGAAGAACTTGAAATAGCCAGGCAATGTTTTGAGTTGCTTTAACTGATTTTTAAATCTCCCCGAAAAGGTTCATTGAATGGCAAATTTTGGTTGGTTAATGTTACTTTCGCGGCAAATCATTAAAAATGACATTGAAAGTTCATCCAAAAACAAAAGCCCTGATTTTCGATTTAGACGGAACACTGTCGGACTCGCTGCCGGTGCATATGGCTACATGGAACAAATTAGGCGATAAATATGGCTTCACATTCGACCCAAAAATTTTGCTCGAAATGACCGGCAGGCCTACCATTGAATTTGCAGAGCGTGTAGTTGAACAATACGGCCTCACGGAAAAACCCGAGAAACTTGTAAAAATGAAACAGGAGTCGTTTTGGGAAATGGCAAATTTATTGAAACCTGTTGATGAAGTTGTTTCGATTGTAAAAGCAAATTACGGCAAAATGCCAATGGCAGTTGGCACCGGCGCCAGCAGAAGGAGCGCAGAAG
This sequence comes from Bacteroidales bacterium, assembly GCA_038217255.1. Classification (GTDB taxonomy): domain Bacteria; phylum Bacteroidota; class Bacteroidia; order Bacteroidales; family Prolixibacteraceae; genus Draconibacterium. The sequence continues at coordinate 5,708 of JBBQPP010000066.1, forward strand.
TTCAGCTAAAAGAATTAAACTTAGCCAAATATTTCGTTGCCATTGTTTCGGCAAATGACGTAACAAAACATAAACCCGAGCCCGAAACTTTTTTGGAATGTGCCCGATTAATGGGTGTTGAACCGCAGTTTTGCCAGGTATTTGAAGATGGGGATTTGGGGATAGCAGCCGCCAAAAATGCTGGTATGATGGTTACCGACGTACGGCCTTTTATCAATTATGGCAAGTGGGCGCTTTCGGTTTAATCTGAATTATTAAATTATGCCTCACTTTGTAATCGCTGTAAAAACCGTACTTCCATTGTTCCTTGTAATTCTTACGGGAACTGTTTTTTCACGCACCAAAGTTTATCACGAAAACTGGATAGAAGTGCTAAACAAATATGCACTTTGGATTGGATTCCCTGCGTTGGTTATCTTTTCGCTGATGAAACTTGATTTGGCTGAAAAATCGTATACAACATTTATTTTTCTAAATTCAATCTTTATTCTGGGAAGTATGGCTCTCGTGTTTCCGATATGCAGAATCTTTAAACTATCGGTTCACATGAAACGCACACTTTTCCTGATAATTCCGTTTGGAAATGTTTCGTATCTTGGAATACCGGTTTTGTTTAATGCCTATGGTGAATTCATTTTACCTGAAGCTGCCATTATTTCTGCGGTATACGTTTTTTGGCTCTTAACACTTGCAATTCTTTTAATTGAAATTTATGGTAAAGAAAAAGTTGATCTCAAAAAACTTGGTTTGAGTCTTGCTAAAAACCCGCTTCTTTTATCGGTTTTCATAGGACTACTTATTGTTGTATTCAGAATTAAGTTGCCCGAATTTGCAGCAAAAACCATCGAATTATTTTCTGACTCGGTTACGGCAGTGGTTCTTTTTTCGCTTGGGATTTTCCTTGGAAGACACAAAATCGGGAAATTAAAAGAATGGATGATGGTTGCTGTTTTAACAGTGGCTACAATGGTAGTTTTACCGTTCATTTTTTACCATATTGTTCTTTTGTTTCCATTGGAAAATGTTGATTTAAAATCAATAATCATCGATGCCGCTATGCCACTTGGAGTAACGCCTTATGTTTTGGCCGTTCAATACAAATTAGATACTGTTTTGTTAACCCGGGTTGTAGTTTTTGGAACTATAATTTCTGTAGTAGTTATTCCTTTGTGGATCGCCATATTGGGATAAAGCCCTGGCTTAACTCCCTACGCACTTTCGGTGGAATATAATCTTGAAGTCCCTTTAGTTTCGCGGATTGTTGTGATTGCAACAATGCTGGCAGTTTTTGTTATTCCGTTTTGGATGGTGGTGCTGGGGAAAAAAAAACTACCAGTTAATTACTCTGATAGTTTGTTAAAGCGTCCCTGAAAAAAAGTAACCTTCCGATTTTTATAAAATTACTGGGTTTGTAATGAGAATTTTACCTTTAAAAATTCTCCATCGTATCTTTAATATTTTTAAATATTTTCGTTTTAATTTATGAATCAAAGTAAGGGATAAAACCTGGTCGGATTGCAAACTTTTATGCTGATTTGAAAGGGATGATTTACTGAAATAAATTAATCGATTAACTTAGTGACAGGTAAGTCAAATTGGACTGAATCAAAAAAAGCAGTCATTTTTTTAAGTTGACATTTGATTTAACAATGTAGTTTGTAAAACAAAACTGAGCGTTTTTAAATTCAGTACCATTTTAAAATTATTATATTAAGTCAATTTTATTTTTGAAATTTTAGGCAAAAAAAAACTACCAGTTAAATGAACTGATAGTTTTTGCGCGTCCAAGATTCTCGACTTTGGTTTTATTTCTAATTGGGTTTGTAATAAGAATTTTGTGCCCCTTCAAAATCCTCTCAATATTTTCATCTTCAAATTTTTTCGATATAATTTATAATTCAAAGGTCGCAACAAAATTCTATTTTATTGCCTTCCTAAATACTTAAAAAAGGGGTAACAATTGCTGAAAAAAGAGTAGTCCATTGGGATGGTGTTAATCTGTCGCCTTTTACAAATAATACGTTTGAAATATCACACTCATTTGAGGAGGATTGGTTTCCGATGAGATAAAGTTAAAATTCATACTACCTCAAAATTTATTGCAATCTTTCCCAACCTCCCAATAAAAACAATTGTTGATTTTGCCACACCCAAAATCAAATCCCCCTCCGTAATCTCAAAACTCCCCCCTACTCCCTGTAAAATATATTCGTAAGGTTCGTTTTCGAAACAAAGGATCCCTTTTACACGGTAGATTTCGTTTTTGTAAATATCGAGGGTGTAAGAAAGCCAACGAGTAAAATCCTCTTTATTAATTGGCTGATTAAAATGAAGTGTTTTTGTTGAAAGATTGGAATGTGAAGTGGAGATTCCGGCAAAATGAAATTCGGTTTTTTGTTTTTGAAGAAGGGGATCTGTTATGTTTAAATCTATGTTCCTGACCCCCAAACCCCCAAAGGAGGCTTTAAAACCTGTTTTAACTAACCCAAGAAAATCAATTTCAGCAAAAGGATTAATTTTTTGAAGATTAGTTTTGAGAGCCTCCACTTGAATTTCAGAAAGGTAAGCTAATTTGCTGACCAAAACCAAATCAGCAACAACAATTTGTTTGATTGTAATTTCCTTTTCAGGCGAGTTTTCAAAATTGATTGCGTCAACCAAGCAAATGGTTCCGTTGTATTGGTAAATTTCTTTTAAATTTTCATCGGCAAAAAATGGGCGAATTACTGAAGCTGGGTCGGCAATTCCTGTAGTTTCAATCAGAAGGTGTTCAACATTTGGAAACAGTTCGGCCAGTTCTTGCAAAACGAGTTCAAATTCATCGGAAATGGTGCAACAAATACAACCTTGTTTCAACTCAAACATTTGGCTGGCATCAACACCTTTTATCAGTTTAGTATCAATAGAAACTTCTCCAAATTCATTTTCAACAAGGGCAAATTGGGTGTCAGGATTTTGTTTTAGGAGTTGGTTTATGAATGTGGTTTTGCCGGCACCGAGGAAGCCTGTGATGATTGTGACTGATATTTTCATTATTCAGTAAGTATTGAGTACTGAGCATTTAGTATTGAGACAAGAAAAAGGCACAACAATAATTTCATTTACCAACGGAATTAGAAGTTCTCAATTTTAATCAAAAAAGTCTTGAAAGACAATTGTTTTCAAGACTTTTCACTTTATAATAGAAGTAATTCCAATGTTGCTACGGACTTGTCCCCCTTTGACCAAATTCAAATTTGGAAAGCGATATTTTTTTCAAAGGGGGATTAAGGGGGATTCCAAAGCAGATTTTTACAAGGATTGTATTGCATCGTCCTGAAAAAAGTTGACAGAATTATTATTTCATTTCACAATCCCCTTTAATATCAATATTTAGGCTTCCATTACGTGACTTGCAATTAAAGGGGGACGAGTTCTAATATAGATTCTTTTAAGGATTCCATCTCCCCGATAGCCATCTGGGCCAACTGTGCAGATACAGATGGAATCCAAAACCCGGAACTTGAAATTCTCGAAACTTTGAACCCGAAACCCGAAACTTTCTTAGTAAGCAAAAAGCGGAAAATCCTTCATCATTTTGTGTACTTTTTCGCCTACCAATTTAATTGTGTTTTCATTTTCGATATTTGAAATCACCTCATCGATAAGTTGAACAATTACAGGCATCAAATCTTCTTTTACTCCCCTGGTTGTGATTGCCGGTGTTCCAACCCTGATTCCAGAAGTCTGAAAAGGTGAACGGCTGTCGAAGGGAACCATGTTTTTGTTTACCGTGATTTCAGCTTTTACAAGTGTATTTTCCACTAGTTTTCCTGTGATATTTGGGAATTTAGCGCGCAGGTCAATTAACATCGAATGGTTGTCCGTCCCACCGGAAACCACTTTGTAACCCAAATCAACAAAAGCTAAGGCCATTGCCTGTGCATTTACGATTACCTGTTTTTGGTAAGCTTTGTATTCATGAGCGAGTGCTTCGCCAAAAGCAACTGCCTTTGAAGCAATCACATGCTCCAGCGGGCCGCCCTGTTGCCCGGGAAAAACCGCTGAATCAAGCAGTGATGACATCTTCCGAACTTCCCCTTTATTTGTTGTAATTCCCCATGGATTTTCAAAATCTTTTCCGATCAGAATAATCCCACCACGCGGACCACGCAATGTTTTATGGGTTGTTGAGGTTACAATGTGTGCGTATTGAATTGGATTATTTAACAAACCGGCAGCAATCAAACCTGCAGGGTGAGCCATGTCAATCATGAGCAAAGCGCCCACTTTATCGGCAATTTCGCGCATACGTTTGTAGTCCCAATCGCGGCTATAGGCTGATGCACCACCGATAATCAATTTTGGTTTGTGCTCGATTGCAAGACTTTCCATTTGGTCGTAATCAACCAAACCAGAGTCTTCTTTTACTTTGTAAGCAACCGGATTATAAAGAATTCCTGAAGAGTTAACAAGAGAACCATGTGAAAGGTGGCCACCATGCGATAAATCAAGCCCAAGAAACGAATCGCCGGGATTTAAAATCACGCTTAAAACTGCGGCATTTGCCTGTGCACCCGAGTGAGGTTGCACGTTGGCCCATTCGGCGCCATAAATTTCTTTTATCCTGTCAATGGCTAATTGTTCGGTCATATCAACAAACTGGCAACCGCCGTAATAACGTTTACCGGGATAACCCTCGGCATATTTGTTTGTCATAACCGAACCCATGGCTTCTAAAACCTGGTCGCTTACAAAGTTCTCGGAAGCTATTAATTCAATACCGCCCAACTGTCGTTGGCGTTCTTTTTCAATGATTTCGAAAACCAAATTATCTCTCTTCATTTTGGATTAATCTTAAAATTTAAGCGCCAAAGGTAATACATTTTCGGGCAGCCGTTTGTTGATAAAGTGCCGAAATACCCATTATTTTTTAACAATTAATTTTGGAGTAGGCAGTTGGAAGTTAAAAGACAAACTGAGAATAAAACAAAAATAATATGCAGCTACCCGCTACTTATTGAAAATCCCTTCTATCAACTTTATGTAAAAAAAAAACGCCATTTCTATACAGATGGCGTTTTTTTTACGAAATAACTAAACCTTTAAACAAAATTCAAAACATCCTAAATAGTCCTAACTAAACTAACAACTTAAACCAAATTTATTATGAAAAAAATCTATCAAAATATTTAAACTATCTTATAATAATCAATTCATACAATACGACTTGAAGTTTTCAAATTCAAATGAAATCGATCTGTCCTCCAAAATTTCCATTGCACTTGGAAAATATTTAGATTCAATATATTTAATAAATGGTTCAGAAAGCAATGTCCTGTTTACTCTTTTCAATTTTGTAACTGAATACTCTTTTTTCATGCTCTTATCTTAAAATAAACCGTATTGTGAAATTCCCTTTTCGCTGTTTTAATTCTTGCACAATTTAAGTTCATTTCAAGAACAAAGGCAAAGCATTTTTGCTGAATAACAGGGTAACAAATGCCTAATTTTTGCTTCCAGAAAACTTACAGATTATTTGATAGATGACAAATGAATTACACTTAAAACAAAGGAAAATCAATTGTGGCCAACCTGCTTGACGGTAGGTAGGTTTGGTTTAACTCCTTCTTTAAATATACGGTATGCTTTGTTTTTAGAGCACAAATACCATTTGGGTTAGCTGCTTTTTGAGTTGACAGAACGTACTGTTTGGCAATGACGCAATTTCTCCAAATTCTTTGGTTTCACCTTGACCAGATAATCCCAGTGGAAAAATTCAAGCAGGTCAAACAATTAATTTTGAGGAAGCCGGGAGCAAAAAGTTAAGGGCAAAGTACAAAGTGCCAGGAGCAAAATAATATTGTTTTCGCTTTGAAAATGGTTTCATTTCTTATTTTTACCGACAACTTTCTGAATAATGAAAATATTAACAACAAAAATAAATTCTGATGAAAAAACTCAGTTCACTTTTAATTGCATTTGTAATAGTATCCGGAGTTTTAAAAGCACAAGTTGACCTTTCGTACCAACTTCCGCCACAGGAAATACTTGAATTAGCAGATGCTCCGCTTGCCCCGGTAGTTCAAATCGACAAAAAAACCGAAAACATAGTTTTATTGCACCGTAACAGGTACAGCAGTATTGCAGAACTTTCAGAAACTGAACTCAGGCTGGCCGGATTGCGCATCAATCCGGTTACAAATATCGGTAGCCGCACTTATTATTACAATAATATCACTTTGATGAAAGTAGGCGAACACGAACAAAAACAAGTCGCCGGACTTCCCCCGGAACCCTGCATGGCCTATTTTGCCTGGTCGCCCGATGAATCGAAAATGGCGTTTACGCAAACCACTCAATCTGGTGTTGAATTGTGGATTCTGGATATCGAAAAAGGCAGTTGCTCGAAAATTGCAGATGCAAAACTAAACGCAAATATTGGCCGTCCGTTTGCCTGGTTTGCCGATGGAAAATCGCTTCTTGTAAAATTTCTGCCTGATGAAAAAAAACAGTTGATTGTGAAATCAGAAGCTATTCCAACAGGGCCAACAGTTTCTGTGAGCGATGGAAAAAAGGCACAAAACCCGACATACCAGGATTTGCTAAAAGACGAAGCCGATGAATTCAATTTCGAACAGCTCGCAATGGCATCGTTGTTTAAAGTTAATTTATCCGGGAACAAAACCCTTTGGAAAGAAACTGCAATGGTCCGACAAATCGATTTCTCACCAAATGGCGAATATGTTTTGGTTA
>JBBQPP010000067.1:0-12399 GCA_038217255.1 Bacteroidales bacterium
CATGTTCATGACTTCAGTATCTTCCCAAACAGTATTTTCCATTTTTTTGCAATTAGAGCAGGCGTGACCTTTGAAAACTACAAAAAGTGGTTTATTCTGCTCTTTTGCACACGCTAATCCCTGTTCAAAATCGAAATATCCGAGCAAACCGTTTGGCAAATGCAACTTATCAGCATATTTTGCCGGGCCGCACAATTCTTCGGCGGTGATAAATGTTGATCCTGCAGATGCTCTTGAACTTAAGTACGAATTCTCACTTTCTGGCGGAATTAAGGCCGAAACCGCAGACAATTGAGCCCCCAAAAGTCCGGTAAACAAATAAACTACAAAAGAAAAAGTGACAATCGAAAGGAAAAGCCGGCCAACACCAATGTATGGCAAATCACTGTCATGTGAGAATTTTATCTTTCCAAGGAAATATAAACCAAGTAAAAAGAAAAGTACAATCCAGATTGACAAATAAATTTCCCGGCTTAAAATTTCAAATCCATAAACCTGATCGATATTACTTAAGAATTTCAAACCGAAAGCCAAAAGAATAAAAGCAAAAACCACTTTAATAGAATTTAACCAGCCACCCGATTTTGGCAATTTGTTTAATGCTGATGGGAAAATAGCCAGCAATGTGAAGGGAGTTGCAAAAGCCAATCCAAATACAAACATACCAAGCAACGGACGCAACCCTCCATCTTGAACTGCCTGAATTATTAGTGCCCCGATAAACGGACCTGTACAAGAAAAAGATACAATTACTGTTGTTAATGCCATAAAAAACGCACCTATCATTCCGCCTTTATCTGCTTTTGCATCAGTTTTATTTACCAAAGCACTTGGTAAAACAATTTCAAAAGCGCCAAAAAACGATATTGAAAATACAAGGAATAAGATAAAAAATAACAAGTTTGGAATCCAATGCGTGCTTAAAACACTACCAACATTTGGCCCAAATATGCCAAATGAAAATAACGCTCCCAGCAAGGTGAAAATAAATACAATTGACACTCCAAAAAATATACCTGTTCGAATTGACTTACCACGGTTTTCACTGTCCCGCATAAAAAAGGAAACTGTCATTGGAATCATAGGAAAAACGCAGGGTGTAAGTATTGCGGCAAAACCAGCCAACGCCGAAATCAGGATAAACAACCATAGTGTTTGTCCACTTCCGTTATTCATTGTAACATCTGAATTCAATACAGTTTCTTCAGTTGTTAAATTTGTGGATTGTGCATCTTGATTAAATTTAAACGAGAATTTAGATTCTTCGGGTGGTGTGCAAGTTTCATCGTTACAACTCATAAAAAGAACAAAACCCTTTATTTCAACTGGTTTATCCGATTTTAACTTTATTTTCTGAGTTAATATGGCCTGAGTATTAAAATATCCAACGTTCATTTGAAAAGTTTCATCGAAATGAATTTCGGGCTGAGGATCTTTTAAAATCTCACCCACAAAATCAAATAAAGTGGAATCTTCAAAAACAAAAGAAGTTGCAATTGGACCGCCTTCAGGAAGATAAGTATCGTACAAATGCCATCCACTTTCAATGTTTGCTTTAAAAATCAAATCTACTTCATTACCAACCTGTTTGGAGTCGAATTCCCATTTCGTTGGGTTGACAATTTGTGCGTTCAAAAATAAAGTTGTAAAAACAAGAGCAAAAAGAACTGATATTTTTTTCATTTTCTGACAGTAATTTATTTCAAAATTTCATATTTACAAATATAGATATTCACATATTACAAATATCAATCCTATTGACATGATATGACAAATATTCACTGTTAACAATCGATAAATAAAAGGAATATACCATAATCAAGAGCTTTCTACTTACAAAACATGAAAAAAGCCGCTTTGTTGATGAACGGCTTTTTGCATTTATAAAATTAATTCTTCCTGGTTATCATCAAAAAAATGATATTCAAGAAAGGTAAATGAATTATTAGCTTCAATTTTTACCCACTTAAAATACTCAAGAAACCATTTATTTCTGACACTTTTAATCCCTTTTTTCAAGTATGCTGATACAAATGGATGAACTTTCAATAATAATTTCTTCTTGTGCAAATCATTAAAAGCATATTTAATTTTACTTTCCAATTCATCGGCAAAAAGAATAGACGGAACAATTTTACCAGTTCCTTTGCAAGTTGGGCAGTTCTCAGCAGTTTCAATTGTTTCCTGCGGCCTGACCCGTTGACGTGTAATTTGCATCAAGCAAAACTTACTCAATGGCAGGATGTTATGTTTTGTCCGGTCAGCCGCCATTACTTCCTTCATGTGGTCGTAAACTTTCTGACGGTTTGCCGAGATGTGCATATCTATGAAATCGATCACAATGATTCCCCCCATATCCCTCAACCTCAATTGTCTGGCAATTTCATCACATGCAGCAAAATTTACATCTAGCGCATTAGTTTCCTGATCCATCCCCAGTTTTACCCGGTTTCCGCTGTTAACGTCGATTACATGAAATGCTTCAGTATGTTCAACGATTAAATATGCACCATCCTTAAAAGATACAGTTTTACCAAAAGCAGCTTTAATTTGCTTTTCAACTCCATAATGTTCGAAAATGGGAGTCCGTCCTTTATAAAACTTTACAATCTTTTTTTTGTCTGATTGAATACTACCTAAGTAATCGCTGATTTCGGCACAAACCGATTGATCATTTACAATAATACTGTTAAAATCAGCATGATAAATATCGCGTAACAAAGCTGTTGTGCGGTCGATTTCGCCAATAATAAGCGAAGGTGTTTTCGCCCTGCTAAGCTTGCTAAATGTAGTTTCCCATTTGGTAAGTAATCCATTAAGTTCCTGATCGAGTTCGGCAACTTTTTTCCCCTCAGCAACTGTTCTTACAATAACACCGTATTTTCGGGGTTTAATGCTTTGCACTAATTTCTTAAGCCGGTTTTTCTCTTCGTTGGTCTTTATTTTTTGCGAAACTGAAACTTTGTCACTAAATGGCATTAAAACCAAATTTCTTCCGGCAATCGAAATTTCAGAAGTTAAACGTGGGCCTTTTGTGGAAATTGGTTCTTTCGAAACCTGAACAATTATTTTCTGGCCTTCTTTTAAAAGTTCATTGATTTTTCCTTCTTTGTTAATATCAGGTTCTGATTGGATTCTTCCAAGTGATGAAACTTTATTTTTCGCGGAAGAACTAAATCGAAGGAATTTATTTAATGTTGCGAATTGAGGTCCCAGGTCAAGATAGTGAAGGAAAGCATCCTTTTCATAACCAACATCTATAAAAGCGGCGTTTAAACTGGGCATTATTTTTTTGATCTTACCGAGATAAATATCCCCAACGGCAAACCGAGCCCCGCTTTTTTCCCGGGTTATTTCAACAAGTTTTCTATCCTCTTGTAATGCTATAACAATTTCGGATGGAGTTACATCAATTATTAAATCGCTACTCACAACCTTAATTTTTATCAGTCAATTTATTACTATTATTCATTATAACAGATTAAACCTAAGTCATAAATGCCTTAGGTTTAATCAAATGTAAAAACAAGAATCGCTAAAAATTCCTATTTTTTCTTTTTATGTCTATTCTTACGCAATCTTTTTTTGCGCTTGTGAGTAGCCATTTTATGTCTTTTTCTCTTCTTTCCGCTTGGCATAACTCTAATTATTTTACTTGATTTTTAACTTCCGAAATAAAAGTTTTCGCTGGTTTAAACGATGGAATGTTATGCGCTGGAATAATGATAGTGGTGTTTTTAGAAATATTTCTGGCCGTTTTTTCAGCTCTTTTCTTAACTACAAAACTTCCAAAACCTCTTAGGTAAACATTTTTACCTTCTACCAACGAATCTTTCACTGTTTCCATGAATGCTTCCACTGCTTTTTGAACAGTTACTTTCTCGATTCCGGTGTTTTTTGCAACTTCATTTACAATATCTGCCTTTGTCATTTGTTAAAATATTTAATTTTCAATGTATTAAACGTATAATTTGAGTGTGCAAAAATAAAAATTATTTAAAAACAGAAAAGCTTTTCATTTAATTTATTTTAGTTTTAGATAAGAAATTTTAATACAAATGTTAAATGGATAGTTTCTCACAGGAGATTTACAAGTGGTTTAATTCCAATAAACGTGATTTACCTTGGCGTAAAACTTCCGATCCTTACAAAATATGGATTTCGGAAATTATACTTCAACAAACAAGGGTTGCACAGGGAACAAATTATTACAACAGATTTATTGAGAAATTTCCGAATGTTTTTGATTTGGCCAAAAGTTCCGAAGATAACGTTTTGAAATTGTGGCAAGGTTTAGGATATTACACCCGTGCCCGAAATCTTCATTTTACGGCAAAATTTATTGTCAATAATTATAATGGCGTTTTCCCCCGCGATTTTAAAACTATTCTATCACTAAAAGGAGTTGGCAATTACACAGCCGCAGCAATTGCATCAATAGCATTTGATTTACCTCATGCGGCAGTTGACGGTAATATTTACAGGGTAATTTCACGATACTATGGAATTACAACTCCCATCGATTCGCAAAGAGGAAAAACTGAAATTCAAAAAATAGCAAACGATTTGATTTCGATAAAGAATCCTGGTTTTCATAACCAGGCGTTTATGGAATTTGGAGCTTTGCAATGTCTGCCAAAATCGCCTGCTTGCAATTTATGTCCTTTGGAAAACAAATGTTACGCTGCAAATTTCAATTTAATAAACCAAATACCAGTAAAAGAAAAAAAGGTAAAGCAAAGCACCCGATATTTTTATTATTATATTTTTGAATGCAAAGATTCTATTCTTCTTGAAAAAAGAACAGAAAAGGATATTTGGAAAAATTTGTTCCAGTTTCCATTGTTCGAGGCAAAAAAAGATTTTTCTGACACTGAAATACTTAATTTGAAAATCCCATTCAATATAAACCAAAAAGCCAATCTCAAATCGATTTCACTAACATATAAGCATATTTTAACTCATCAAACCATTTATGCCCGGTTTATTCATATTGAGGTTGAGGATTTCAATTTGAAGGAATCAAATTTTATCAGGGTAAATAAGAAAGATATTTATAAATTTGCTGTTCCGAGATTATTGGAGAATTATTTAAACGAATATTTTTAACTAACTTAAAAAAAGAAAAAATTATGTCAGTAAATAAAGTTATTCTGGTTGGGAATGTTGGAAAAGACCCGGAAGTTAAATATCTGGAACAAGATGTTGCAGTGGCAAAATTTACGCTGGCAACATCTGAAACATACAAAGCTAAAAATGGAGAAAGAGTTGAAACAACTGAATGGCACAACATTGTATTGTGGCGCGGATTAGCAAAAGTAGCTGAACAATATGTGAAAAAGGGTTCAAAACTCTTTATTGAAGGAAAAATCACACATCGCCAATACGAGCAGGATGGGGTAACAAAGTTTTTTACCGAAATTGTAGGAAACAATATGGTAATGTTAGATTCTAAAGAATCGCGTGATCGATTAAATGATAATAATAAAGCAACAGGAACTACCAATGTTCAACCAAATACAGTTAACGAACCTGAAATTGATGAATCGGGCGGCGACGAAGACCTGCCATTTTAATTCAAACTAAAAAAACATTTGGAAACAGATACGCTACTTTTGTCGTCTCAGTCAGGAATTTGGGATATCCATTTCCAACAAATAAACATGTACACTACCCTTTCAATTGTTGTGGTTTTTTTGCTATTGGTTATTTCCACACTAATAAGTAGCTTTGAGATAGCGTATTACTCGATAAGTGCAACTGAAAAACAAAAGTTTAAAAAATCAAATAAAACAGATGCCTGGGTTTTAAACAAACTCGAAAACCCGGAAAAATTTATGGCTACTGTATTGGTGGCCAATAGTTTTATAAATATTGGTATTATCGTTCTTTTAGTAGATATTTTCAACAATCTCATTTTATTACAAAACCTGCCTGTATCAGGGTTTATTATTCAATTCGTTTTAATTTTATTAGTGTTGCTACTTTTCGACAAAGTTTTACCCGAAATATTTGTCTCTCGCAATAGGTTAAAATTACTGCGAATAATGACATTTTCATTGATGATGCTCGAAAAGTTATTAGGCCCATTAATCAGTTTATTTATTATATCTACCTCTTTTGTAAACCGGCGAATGCAAAAAAATGGCAAGAACTTTTCGATTGACGAAATATCGAAAGCTCTGCAACTAACGTCGGAACAGGAACTTTCGGAAGAAAAAGAGATTTTGGAAGGGATAGTGAAATTTGGCAACAAAAATGTTTCTGAAATCATGAAACCCAGGGTTTATGTAATTTCCCTCGATATAAAAACCACATTTTCGTCTATTTTGGCTTTAATTGTGGATTCCGGATTTTCCAGGATCCCCGTTTACAGCAGTTCGTTTGACGACATAAAAGGCATTCTTTATATAAAAGATATTTTACCACATAGCCACAAAGGCGATTCTTTTAAATGGCAGTCATTGATTAGGCCACCTTTTTATGTTCCGGAAACAAAAAAAATAAATTCGTTACTTAAAGAATTTCAAAAAAACAAAGTACACCTTGCAGTTGTAATCGATGAATATGGAGGAACTTCCGGAATTGTTACACTTGAAGACGTTTTGGAAGAAATTGTAGGCGAAATTGTTGATGAATTTGACGAAGAGGAACACTATTATTCTAAAATTTCAGCAAATTCGTTTCTTTTTGACGGGAAAACACTTTTAGGCGATTTTTATAAGATTTCGAAATGCGATGATACAGTTTTCAACGATATTAAAGGTGATGCTGATACACTTGCCGGATTGATTTTGGAATTGAAAGGTGAAATTCCGGTGTTACACGAAAAAACCGAATACCATCAATTCACTTTTACTATTGAAGCGGTTGACGACCGCCGCATCAAACAAATTAAAGTTGTGATTGACCGGAACTATACCGAGGTATAAACTGTTCAAAATCAGTATAAATTAATAATTTAAGCATTTATTCGTTTTTAAAGATATGGGCTTTTTAAGAAACTTACTGTTTGCTACAATTGCTGTTTTTTTTTATTTTGGTTGCAAAGAAAAATATACACCAAAACCAAGGCAATTTTTCAGGATTGATTTTCCAGAAAAAACATACCATCCTCTTCAACAAGGGTTTCCATATCAATTTGATATTCCTGATTATTCGAAAATTGTGCCGGATGACGATAATCCTAATCAGCCAAACTGGATAAATATTTTGGTACCCGAAAATAAGGCAGCAGTGCATATTTCATATTACAACCTCAAAAACCAAAATATCTCAAGCCGGGTTCTTTTAAATAAATTTATGGAGGATACACGAACACTTGCTTATAAACATTCACAAAAAGCCGATGCTATTCAGGAACAGGTTTTTATGAACCCGACAAAAAATGTTTATGGATTGATTTATAAAATTGAAGGAAATGCTGCATCGCCAATGCAGTTTTTTTTAACTGACAGCACCAATCATTTTCTACGCGGAGCGCTGTACATTCGCGAAGTCCCTAACATCGATTCGCTAAAACCCGTAATTGATTTCCTCGAGGCCGACATAGTTCGGTTAATAGAAACTACTACCTGGAATTAATGCCGTTCTTAAAAAAAATAAAAGTTGAAAATGGGGTTCTTGGAATCTGGGGATTGACTGATTCTGTTGATTCGTTAATTGCGGCTTTTCATTTTTCGGAAAAAGAAGAAACAGAATTTAACAAGTTCCTGCTAAAAAAACGGCAGACGGAATACCTTGCAACACGTTTACTTTTACAACAATTGCGGGGAGAAAAAACCGAAATCATCTATCAGGAAACAGGTCGACCACAAATAAAAAATGAAACTCAAAACATAAGCATTTCACATTCAGCTGATTTAGTGGCTATTTTCATTTCGAATAAATTAATAGGAATTGACGTAGAAGTAGCGAGCAGGAATATCGATAAAGTTGTTAACCGGTTTCTTCATCCAAAAGAATTAGAGTGGATAGAACAATCAGAAAACCCGCAATTTTTAAAAATGCTTTTTTGGTGTGCAAAAGAAGCTGTTTATAAATGTACCTGCCAGCCAGGAATTCAGTTTGACACACAAATTTTTATCCATCCTTTTGAATATGCAAAAACTGATTTTTTTAAAGGAAAAACAATTATTAAAAACAGAGTAACAAAATACAATTTGTGGTACTTCAAATATGAAAACAATATTGTAGTATATTGTGTTGAAGTAGAAAACTCGATTATATGAAAGTAACAACAGACCAAATACTTGTCATTTTTGGCGCTTCGGGCGATTTAACAAAAAGGAAACTGATACCCGCTTTGTACGAATTATACATCCAAAAACTGCTTCCCGAAAAATTTGCAGTTTTGGGGGCATCACGAACTTCTTTAACTGACGAAGAATTCAGATTAAGAGTTAGCGAATTTCTACCTAATGAAGAAAATGTTGAACAATTCAAAAAAATGTTGTTCTATCAACCCACGTCAAATGATAAACCCGAAGATTTAATTCCTTTGAAAAACAGACTGTCTGAAATTTCATCATCTAATCAGATTCCTGAAAATTACATTTTTTACCTTTCAACTCCTCCTTTACTATACAGTGTAATACCCAATTTTCTGTGCAAAAACGGATTGAGTAAATCGGACAAATTTTTCAGGCGGCTAATTGTTGAAAAACCATTTGGCACCGATTTGAATTCGGCAAAGGAATTAAATGTGAAGATGTTGAATTACTTTGATGAAGATCAGATTTACCGCATCGATCATTATTTGGGAAAGGAAACCGTGCAAAACATGCTTGTTACACGGTTTTCGAACGGAATTTTCGAACCACTTTGGAATCATAATTATATTGCAAGGGTTGAAATAACTTCAGCCGAAAGCCTTGGAGTTGAAGGCAGGGGTGGTTATTATGATAATTCGGGAGCTTTACGCGATATGCTTCAAAACCATATGATGCAGCTTGTAGGATTTGTTGCCATGGAACCACCGGTAGTAATTGAAGCCAATGCAATCAGGAACGAGATTACAAAGGTTTTTCAATCACTTCGGCCGTTTAAGGAAAATATGATAGTCAAAAATGTAATCCGGGGGCAATATTCCAGTTCCGTGATAAAAGGCAAAAATGTGATTGGATACAGGGAAGAACCTGGAGTTGACCAATTTTCGCGAACAGAAACTTTTGTGGCAGTCAAATTTTTTATCGATAACTGGCGGTGGGCAGGTGTCCCTTTTTATATCCGAACAGGTAAAAAACTGCCAACCAGGGTTACCGAAATCGTAATACACTTTAAAAGCGTACCCCATCATTTATTTGGCAAATCATCTTCATCTGCAAATAACCAGCTCATTATCAGAATACAACCTGATGAAGGAATTCTCTTAAAATTCGGCATGAAAACTCCGGGAGCAGGTTTTGAAGTACAATCTGTAAACATGGATTTTCACTATTCAGATTTAACCAATACAAAAGTGCCGGCAGCCTATGAACGGTTGTTACTCGATTGTATGCAGGGCGATGCGACTTTATACGCCCGTGGTGATGCTGTTGAACAAGCCTGGCAGTTTGTTCAACCAATTATAAATGCCTGGGAAACGAACCCTGAAATACCCATTTACGGTTATCCGGCAGGTACCTGGGGACCGGAACATTCTGATTCCCTAATAAAAGGGGCCAACTGGCGTTTCCCATGCAAGAATTTGGCCGATGATGGGTTATATTGTGAACTGTAACTCATAGTTAATTGTTGTTACCTTTTAATAAACTCTTTATATTATGTCAGTCTCAACAGAAGTTAAAATCTATTCGAACCAAAAAGAAGTAGTGAAAGCCCTGGCCAAAGCCATTTTTAAACTTAACAAGTCCTCGGTGCAAAATCGTTTCAACATATTACTTTCAGGTGGAAATACACCCACCGAATTATTTAAGAGGTTATCAAAAAAGTATGCTGAAACTATTGAATGGGAACGAATTCATTTGTGGTGGGGCGATGAACGTTGTGTATCACCCGAAAACGAAAACAGCAATTTCAAACAAGCTAATGATTTTCTTATATCTCAGGTATCTATCCCTGAAGCGAATATCCATCGCATAAAAGGAGAAAACGATCCGGAAGAAGAAGCAGTCAGGTATGCCGTTGAGATTGAAAAAAATTTGAATTTCAGGGGAGAGAACCCTGTTTTCGACCTTGTAATTCTGGGTTTAGGAGAGGATGGCCACACCGCTTCAATTTTCCCAGATGAACTTGAACTATTTGAGGATGAGAGAATTTGTGCTGTTGCAACTCATCCTTTGAGTGGACAAAAAAGAATAACTATCACTGGAAAAGTTTTGAATAATGCCAATCGCGTTTTTTTTCTTGTAACCGGCTCCAAAAAATCGCAAAGAGTATCAGAAATTATGAACGATGATGATGCTGCCAAACTTTTACCGGCATATTACATTTCGCCAACTAATGGTGAATTGATTTGGTATATTGATGAGGCCGCGGCACAAAAAATAAAGTAATACAAATTATTTCTGAATGGGTTTAAGTTTTAACACCTCTTCGCCAAATTTTATCGTTTCTGCCATTACTTCTTTGTAGGCACCCGATTTAAGTTCGCAACCAATTACATGGTCCCCAGCTTCAGGAAACGCAACTTTTACTTTCGAATCGGCTGAAGTTCCCAAATGATCGAACATTTTTAGCATTGCACCGACTTTCACAACTTTGTCCTGGTGAGTTTCATCTTTATAATAGTAACCAAGAAAAACAGGTTCATTTACATTTTTGTAGGTTTGGTTTATCATTGTTTCTTCCACCAACTGCTGAAGGAAAACTACGGCCTCCATGCGATATTTGCAATTCCAGTATTTGCAATATTTGGAATCGGGGTCTTCATCCGAAATACGGTAATTGCCACCGGCATTTTTTCGTCCGATTTGCAATCCCCACGGTTTTGAAAGTAAAAAAGCTGCTTTGTTGTTAATCCTGATATTTGGGGAATAAAGGATCAGTCCGTCAACATATTCCGGGAAATCGGAGGCTAATTTTAATGCCAGTGTTCCACCTGTTGAAGTGCCCATTATTATAACTTTTCTGCCAAGAGTACGGGCAATCATCAATGCCTCTTTTGCCGATTTCCACAACCGATCGGGTGTCATATCAATAAGTGCATCTTCGGTTTCGATTCCGTGCGATGCTAGCCTTGGGAAATAGGCGTTGCATGCAAAATGCCTGGCAAATTCAACGTTGGCAGGATATCCCTCATACCAGGATGCTGAAAACCCATGTAAATATAAAAGTGAATAAGCAGTCCGCTCTTTTACTGTGTCGTTTGCCCAAACAATCCGTGATTCATTGTCGGGTTTCAATGTCAATCCTTCATCGCTCTTTTTCACGTATTCTTCAATATTGGCAATGCTTGCAGAGATTGATGGCAGATCTTTGTTCAAGTCAACCTGCGGTGGTTTTGGTCCCATCAGGTAAACAACCACTGCAATCAAAACCACAAAAGCCAAAAAACGGATTATTCTTCTCATTAGTTATATTTTTACTGATTTTCGAATTTATAAAAATTAAGTCCGATCGAAATAAGTTATTTCATTTTTTAATAAATTACTTTTCAAACCCCGGATTTTTGCAGTTTGAACTGGTTTCTCCATCTTTGCGAACCAAAATATTTTACATGTCGGTTTTCAATGAAATACTTATTTTTCTGGCTGCACTTGCTGCAGGTTTTATAAATGCAATGGCGGGTGGTGGCACATTGGTAAGTTTTCCTGTTTTACTTGCTGTTGGAATTTCGCCAATTGTTGCAAATGTAACCAACACTGTTGCTTTGTTGCCCGGTACAATTGGAGGAATGTGGGCTCAGCGCAACGAATTCAAATCACAATACGCTCGTCTGCTAAAATTACTTCCTGTTGCCATAATTGGAGGTGTTGCAGGCGGCTTGCTTATTTTGAACACGAGCGAGGATGCTTTTAACAGCCTGATTCCCTATCTCATTTTAATGGCAACCCTGCTTTTGGCAGCACAGGCAAAAATTAAAAAATGGGTTACAAGACGTGTTGGCCTGGCACACACAGAACACCATAATCCAGCTTTTATGATGAGCATGGTTTTTACAGCATCAGTTTATGGTGGTTATTTTGGGGCAGGATTGGGTGTAATTTTAATGGCTGTGCTCGGACTGGTTACCGACGACACAATGAGACGGCTGAACTTTCTGAAACAAGCACTGGGTTTTGTGATCAACCTGGCTGCTGCCATTTATTTTGCATTCTCGGGAAAAGTGGACTGGTGGGTTGCATTTATCATGATTTTTGGTTCGCTGATTGGCGGTTGGATAGGCGGAAAACTTGCAGGAACAATCAAACCCGAAATTCTGCGATGGATTGTAGTTGCGGCAGGATTGATCGCGGC
>JBBQPP010000068.1:0-12376 GCA_038217255.1 Bacteroidales bacterium
CCTTTTAGTCCAATCATCGGTCCTTCGATAACTTCAACCTGTTTCCCCGGTGCGAAATTTTCACTGGTTACATTTACCTCAAAATCATACTGTTTCAACATTTTTTTCAACGAATCCATTTGATTTTCCGGAATAACAGCAGCCTTGCCCTCAAAACGCACATAACCCACAACATTGTAGGTTTGCAATACTAAATCATATTCTTTTTTGGCAATGTTTACAAAGCAATACCCTGACATTAGTGGTATTTCAACCCACTTTTTGCGGTCTTTCCATTGACGCAGTTTTTTTTGCATAGGAAGAAAATTCTCAATTTGCTTAATCGAAAGCTCAAGTTGAACTTTTTTTTCAGCACGCGACCTTGTATAAACTACGTGCCACTGCTTCTGTGTGGTACTTATTTTTTCCATTATCGTTTATCATTTTTTAGGCGCTGATTCCTTGGTTGTGCAAATCTAATATTTTTCGTTAGGTTTTATAACCTTTGATTAGAATTGGATTTTTATAATTTTACACCGTTGAATATGGTCTTTTTATGAATAGGGCAATTAAAAATCATACATTTTATTTCTTCCTTTTTCTTTTAATTAGTGTTTTTCATTCGTGTAAAACTGATGAATTTAAATTTGGTGAAATATCTATAAAGGAAGATTGGGCAATTGACGTTGTTTCGCCGTTATTTGTTGGCAACGGCATGGAATTCAGGGATTTTGTGTATGACTGGAAAAAGAAAATCCCTAACTCTCCGGCTCCTTTTACTGTGCTCGAATATTCAAATGGTAAATACAAAACCATTCCAACGCAACTTATTTTTAGCCCGTCAGCGGTAATTGACAGTTTCCCGTTTTATATCCAGGGCAAATACAGTTTAACCGCTGTGGAACTGGTTTTTACAGTTTCAAATGGTTGCCCATTCCCCTTAAATCTACAAATGCAGTTTTTTGATAAGGAAAATCCAAACAATTTAGGTCCGGTAATATGGCCGGCTCCTTTTAATGCCGCAAATTTTGGAATATCCCCTGTAATACCCGAAACCATCCGCCATTCAGTAATGTTGGATTCTTTGCAATTGCTGAGTTTTAATAATTCCGATAGAATGAAATTTATGTCGTGGTATGACAGAAATAATTTTATAAACCAAAATGATACCATTTCGGCCAATTATCCTATTGATATTTCAATCGTGCTAGTTGGCGTAGTTCAAAGGGAAAATGAAGATTAAAAGCCATTCGATTTGTAACCTGATATTAATTCTTCTTCTACTTAGTTTGATGGATTACGGAAAAAGCTTTGCACAAATTAGTGGTTCGTTGTTTATGTTACCCAATAATTTTTACGCCCAAATGTACAATCCATCTTATATGCATTCCGATAATGCAACTGAAATTTCGATACCTGGTTTTGCCGGTTTAACCTTTATTAATCAGGGAAGTTTTAAGATTTCTGATATTATCACAACTTCCACTGGCAGTCCTGTTATCGATTTTGATAATTTTTACAATCAGGTAAATGCCGATAATTTCATAAGACAGGATTTTTCAATACCCATGTTTTTTTTTAGTAAACCATTGAAAAAAGGGGTGTTCAGTTTCTATTATAAAGAAAATTTTAGTTCAGTTTTGAAATTCAAAGCCAATGTTGTTGAGTTTTTAGTTAATGGGAATTTAGCTCCAGGATACCATAGTTTTGATTCTAATGAAATGAATCTTTTATCAACGGGTTATCGCGAATTTGCATTTGGTTTTGCTAAAACCTGGAATGAAAACGTTGATGTTGGATTGCGGGCAAAGCTTTTATTTGGAACAGTTTATTTTAATGCTGATAACTGGAATTTTGGTGTTGAAACTGCGCCAATTGGTGATGTTGTTACATTGAGTTCAGGGGGAGGAGGTCAGTTGATGCTGCCCTTTCATGTAGTTTTAAGTGAGAATAATACTATTTATACTGTTGAAAGAGAAAATGCGGTTCGGAAGTATTTCGGAGCATACAAGAATCCTGGACTTGCCATTGATGCGGGACTTACCTATTATATTAACGATAAAAGTACTTTTTCGTTAAGTGTGCGTGATTTGGGTGGAATTTGGAACAGGTTTAATTCATTTGAAATGAAGCAGGATGAGAATTATGATTTTGTTGGTTTTGACCTGGTAAGCGCTGTTCGCCACCCTGAAGAAACCGGATACACTGAACCACATATTTTGGTGAAAACCGTAAAAGATTCAGTTAGTCTGGTTTATCAGCCAATTGTACATGATAATAGGTTTATAAATGGATTGGCACCCAAAACAGTTTTACACTATCAATATCAATATTCGGATAAACTAACCTTCGGAATTACCAACCAGTCCGCATTTCAACTAAATTATTTCCAGAATATTTTAACATTGAGTGCTTTGCAGACCTGGACAAATCTTTCGGTATTCGAAAATGTGAATTTGTATGGGGTGAGCGATGTGTCAATTGGTGGAGGAATTCAATATGAAAGCAACCATTTCCAGTTTTTTTTGGCTACGGACAACCTGCTCGCTTTTTATCATCCGGCAAATAATCGCACATTTTCTGTTTCTGCAGGTATTTGCCTTTTGTTGAACAGCAACAAAGAATCAAACACTGGTAGAAATGGTTTTAAAAAAGGCAAAGGAGAAACTTCAAAGGAACTTCCATTTTACAAGAAGATGAAGTAAAATTGCGATTGACTTACGATAGGCAACGGCATCACTCCAGGCTAAAACCACGCTAAAACCAATCTAAGTCAATACTCAATACTTTATACTCAATACTAATTTTATTACCTTAGCCTCCCTTAAATTTTAAAACATTCAAATTATGGCAGTAATTAAATTTGATGAGGTTCCATACGAGAAAGTAAAAGAAGGCCTCGCAAGAAAAATAATCCATACTAATGAACTGATGACAGTATTGATTGATTTCAGCAACGGACCTTGGGAAGCACCCGAACCGCCACATTCACATCCTCACCAGCAAACATCGTATGTTGCTGAGGGGGAAATTATTTTTTATTGTGAAGGTGAACCTGATCAACACCTGAGAGCTGGTGATATGTATGCAATTCCGTCGGGATTAAAACACACTGTAAAGCTACTCACCAAAAAAGTAAGGTTGGTTGATAGTTTTTATCCGGTAAGGGAAGATTTTTTGTAGAAAAAAATGCATGAATGCTTGAATTCATGAATGTATGAATGACGTGGAGAATCCGTAAAAAATGCATGTATGGAATAATAATTCTGATCCTAACCCCAAATTAATTTACCCTTATTTTATCTTTTATTCTCGCATTTTCTCATTCACGCATTCCTGCATTTCCTAAAATGTATAAACCAACGTCACCCCACTTTGCCGGTTGCTGCGCCAGGGGAAAATATCCAAATTTTTAATGTGTTCGTTATCCCATTTGTAGAGGTGGGTTATATAAACAAGTTCGGTTGACAGCATCCCGAATCCTGCACCTGCCACCACATCTGAAATCCAATGGGCGTTTTTGGCAACTCGCATAATTCCTACGGTTGTCGCGCAGGAGTACGCCCCGATGCTGTACCAAACGCTTCTGTCGCCAAACTCGTGGTGCATAATTTGGGCCATGGCAAAAGCCACCGAAGTGTGTCCCGATGGAAAAGATCGCGGCGTCCCGTTAGGTCTTTCTGAGTCAGTCCAGGTTTTTAGTCTCGAAACTATTAAATCATTGAGCAAAAAGGCTTTTATAACAATAGCTGTTCGGTTTCCAAAATTGTTTTTGCCTTTTACTCCAAGGGCATTCAACGCATACACCGCAATTCCGGGTGCATATTGAAGATAATCGTCAATGTGGCCTGAATATGAAAAATTTGTTTGCATCCAGTCCTGGAAATTCTCTTTTGCATCAGTTGAAAAATGGAGCGCAGTTCCGGTTGTAATCAAAAGGGTAGGGGCAATGAAAGGTTTTATTCCTCTTTTTTTGTCCTTGTATTGAAAATTGAGTTTGTGAATGGTGTCGTTGTGAAAAGAGGCTTCCAAATGATCCAATCCCAAAGAAAGCGGGAAATAACATTCACTATATGTATCAAATTTAATTCGTTTAAATTCAATTCTTTCAGATAATTCTCCTTTTTCAATGCCTTTTTTAGTATAAAAAGATTTAGCAAAAGAATTCTGCCAAACTAAAAGAGTAATAAATAATATGAAAATTGTTTTGGTTTTCACTGGCGTCAAAAATATAACAATGTATTGATACCTTTTCCTGAATTTTTAATTATTGTTGAAAATGTTGGTTTGTTTGTAGCAAGCGATTATATTCGAAGTAAAATATACTTTTAGTTTTGAAACAGAAAAAATCAGCAGGTGATCAAATTCCGGTTTACAGCCTTCACAATTTTAGCCCGAAGGATAGTGTCAGCCAGCAATTCCAGGTAGAAGTGTTTGATGCAAACAGGCATTTCAGTGTGAAATATCCACACAGACACGATTTTTTTGAAGTGCTTTATTTATCGAAAGGCTCTGGTTTTCATGTTATCGATGGTAATAAATATGAAATAAAGCCACCTTGTATATTTTTCATGTCGCCGGGACAGGCTCACAAAATCGAATTTTCAAGCGATATCGAGGGGTTCATTTTTATTTTTACGCCTGAGTTTTATCTCATTAATCAAACCAACCAAAACAGGTTGATCGAATTCCCTTTCTTTTTTACCATTCGGCAGGATAATCCACCACTTAATTTAATTGACGAAAATGAAGTTTTGTTTTTGGAAAGTTTGTTTAAAAGAGGGATTTCAGAAATTGCAAAAGGCGAGTCTTTTTCGGTTGAACTCCTTCGTTCGGTGCTCGATTTGATTTTAACTTCCTGCTCCGTTCTTTATAAAACCGATGAAAATCTTTTGACAAAAGGAAAAGGACACATTGTGGTTAAAAAGTTTTTTCAATTGGTTGAGGAGAATTATCAGCAAAATTGGTCGGTTGCCGGGTATGCGGACCAAATGGCAATTACACCCAACCACCTTACCCAAACCGTGAACCAGTTGACCGGAAAAACTTCGTCGCAGATAATAAAGTCAAAACAGGTACTTGAAATTAAACGTTTGCTTGTTCATACTAATCTTAGTGTAACCGAAATTGCAACCCGGCTGAATTTCACCGACCAATCCTATTTTACCAAATTCTTTAAACGTGAAGCCGGAGTTTCTCCGTTACAATACCGGGTTAAAGCGGTAAAATGATTTTGGAAGCGAATTTTAGAATCTTACAAAACCACAATCGTTAATTAAGCTTAATTGATTGATTATTAAAAACATTATATGAGATTAACTAACTCAGTAATTTTAATTATCCATGAAAATTACCTAAAATACCTTTGTTTTTACTTCTGTTTTTGGTTTTAAATTCATTGCTTTGCAAACTGTAAAGACATACAGATTGTTAGAAATTAGATTTGAGATAAAAATCACAACAAAAACATATTATTCATTTAAAAATTATAAAAATGGCAAATTATTTCAATTCACTTCCTTTGCGTCTTCAGTTAGAGCAATTGGGAAAATGCGATTTCATGGAAGAGTCGGAATTCGCAGATGGCGTTAAAAAGTTGGAAGGTAAAAAAATCGTAGTGTTAGGTTGCGGTGCGCAGGGGCTGGCACAGGGTTTGAATATGCGCGACAGCGGCCTCGATATTTCGTATGCGCTTCGCAAAGTTGAAATCGATGAGAAACAGATTTCATATCAAAATGCGATAGACAATAAATTTGCGGTAGGTACTTTCGAAGAAATGGTTCCAAAAGCTGATTTGGTTTTGAACCTCACTCCCGACAAATACCACAGTCCGGTTGTAAAAGCTGCAATGCCGCTGATGAAAAAAGATTCTTGCCTTTCGTATTCACACGGTTTCAATATTGTTGAAGAAGGAATCGATATCCGAGAAGATATTACAGTAATCATGGTTGCTCCAAAATCACCGGCATCAGAAGTTCGTGCTGAGTTTTTACGTGGATTTGGTGTGCCAACGTTAATAGCAGTTCACCGTGAAAACGACCCAAATGGTGATGGTCTGGAAATTGCAAAAGCATACTGCGTGGGAACCGGCGGACACAAAGCTGGTGTTTTAAATTCTTCTTTTGTTGCTGAGGTGAAATCGGATTTAATGGGTGAGCAAACTATTTTGTGTGGTGTGTTGCAAACTGGTTCAATTCTTTGCTTCAATAAAATGATTGAAAAAGGTGTCAATGCTGGTTATGCATCAAAATTGGTTCAATATGGTTGGGAAGTTACTACTGAAGCCTTGAAATTGGGTGGGATTACACACATGATGGACCGCCTTTCAAATCCGGCAAAAATTGAAGCATATAAATTGGCTGAAGAGATGAAAACTATTATGCGCCCACTTTTTGAACACCACATGGATGATATTATGTCGGGAGTATTCTCATCAACAATGATGAAGGATTGGGCCGATGGCGACAGAAATCTTTTAAAATGGCGCGCTGCAACTGGCGAAACCGCTTTTGAAAAAACACCTGCAGGCGAAATGAAAATCAGCGAACAGGAATATTTCGATAATGGAACTTTAATGGTTGCCTTTGTAAAAGCCGGGGTTGAGCTTGCGTTCGATGTGATGACAGAAACTGGTATCAAAGGCGAATCAGCATATTACGAATCGTTACACGAAACTCCACTGATTGCCAACACAATTGCGCGTAAAAAACTCTTTGAAATGAACCGTGTAATTTCCGATACTGCTGAATATGGCTGTTATCTGTTCGACCACGCATGTCAACCACTTCTGGCTGATTTTATGAGCAGGATTGATGTAAATGTTATCGGCAAAAATTTCAATGTTGGGAAAGATGGTCATGTTGACAACCGCGAACTGATTGAAATTAACGATGAAATCAGATACAGCGAAGTTGAAATCATTGGCGCGGAATTACGCGAAGCAATGGAATCGATGAAAGCGATTATCTAAAAAAACTATTTAATATTTAAAATGGCTCTGTCGAAAGATAGGGTCATTTTTTATAGCGTTTTTTAATTAAAAATCTGTAGTAATACTATAATCCAAAAGCAAAAAAACCTACCCGGAAAAATCCCAGGCAGGTTTACTATTCAGTTTTAAACTTTTGTATTCTTGAATTAATCCATCGCATCCAAAAACGCGTCACGTTCTCTCAAAAATTCCGATAATCTTTCAATTGGGTCCCGGGTTAAAGCAACACGTCCCGAACGGATAAATTGCAATACTTTAAATTTATTGAGTTCCTCAAAAAGCTCCTGGGTTTCTTCGGTATGACCGGTTTTTTCAATAACCACATATTCACGGGTAATTTCCAAAATGCGGGCACTGGCTTTGCGGACTATTTTTTCAACGGTATCGCTGTCGTACAATGCTTCGGTTGGCACTTTGTAAAGCGCAATTTCCTGGTAAATTATTTCATCATTGGTGTGATAAAATGTCTTTAAAACATCGATTTGTTTTTCGATTTGGTTGACTATTTTTATGGTTTGTTCCCGGGTAGTTTTTATTACAATTGTAAATTTAAAAACACCAGGTATTGCTGATTCTGATACGGTTAAGCTTTCAATGTTTACTTTTCTTCGTGTAAAAACAATGGTAATCCGTGTTAACAAACCAATGTGGTTTTCAGTAAAAACTAATATGTTGAATTCTTGTTTCATTTTTTAATAATTTGTCGGAAGACGGAAGACCTAAGTCGGAAGCGTAGAATTCCTAACTGAAAGTCTTAACATTTCCCTTGTTATTTATTTTGAATAAATCTCAATCATTTATATAAGCTCTTTTATAAACTCTAAACTAGTTACGGTTCGAGAAGAATATCCGACACCGAAGCTCCCGTTGGTATCATTGGGAAAACGTTGTCTTCCTTTTCAATTACAACCTCAAGCAAATAAGGACCGTGATGATTTATCATTTTGATGATCCCTTTTTCCAAATCTTCCCGAACTTCAACTTTATGGCCATCAATCCCAAAACCTTTGGCAATCATTATAAAATCTGGATTTTGAAGTTCAGTAAACGAATATCTTTTGTCAAAGAAAAGTTGTTGCCACTGGCGCACCATTCCAAGGAAATTGTTATTCAGGATAATAATTTTAACCGGTAGTTTATTTTGTGCAATTGTTCCCAGTTCCTGAATTGTCATTTGAAATCCACCATCGCCAATAACTGCGACTACAGTGCGGTCGGGAGCTCCCAATTGTGCACCAAGACTGGCTGGAAGTGCAAAACCCATTGTACCTAATCCGCCGGAAGTAACATTGCTTTTTGATTTGCGGAATTTAAAATAACGCGAAGCTACCATTTGGTGTTGGCCTACATCGCTTACCAAAATTGCTTCGTGGTTGGTTTTGTCCCCCGTAATGCGGATTACTTCCCCCATGGTTAAACCTGGTTTATCGGGAAAAAGTTCTTTTTCGATAATTTTTTCATTTTCGATTTTATCACAATCTCTAAACCGCTGCACCCATTCTTTATGAGAATTTTCTTTTACATTGTCGATTAACATGCGGAGCGATTTTTTTGAATTGCCCAAAACCGCAACATCTGCTTTTTTGATTTTATCAATCTCTGCCGGATCGATTTCGAGATGGACTATTTTTGCCTGTTTTGCATATTCGCTTACTTTTCCGGTAACGCGATCATCAAAACGCATTCCAACTGCAATAATTAAATCTGCTTCGTTGGTTAACAGGTTAGGTCCGTAGTTTCCGTGCATTCCCAACATGCCAACATTTAATTCGTGGTCGGTTGGCATGGCCGAAAGACCAAGCAATGTCCAGGCTGCAGGTATTCCTGTTTTTTCAACAAACTCTTTTAATTCATTTTCAGCATTGCCAATAATTACGCCCTGTCCAAATAAAATCAGTGGACGTTTTGAAGTGTCAATTAAATCGGCAGCTTCCTTTATTTTAAAAGGGTCAACGGGAGTTTCCGGGACATAACTGCGAATTTTCCTGCATTTTTCGTATTTGAAATCCAGTTCACCAAATTGGGCATCTTTGGTAATATCAATCAAAACTGGTCCAGGCCGCCCCGATTGAGCGATGTAAAAAGCCTGAGCAATTACTTCAGGAATTTCTTCGGCAAATGTAACCTGGTAATTCCATTTTGTAATCGGCATCGAAATGCCAACCACATCCGATTCCTGGAAAGCATCGGTACCCAAAAGAGGAGAAGCAACCTGTCCTGTAATACAAACCAGCGGAGTCGAGTCAATCATTGCATCAGCAATTCCGGTAATCAGGTTTGTAGCACCTGGTCCCGAGGTAGCAAATACAACACCCGCCCTTCCGGTAACCCGCGCATAACCTTCCGCCGCATGCACCGCGCCTTGTTCATGTCGGGTTAAAATGTGAGTTACGTGCTTGTCGAAATCATACAAAGCATCGTAAATGGGCATAATTGCGCCGCCGGGGTAACCAAAAATGGTATCAACACCCTCCTCCAGCAGCGAAAGTATTACTGCCTGTGATCCTTTAACTTTTTTTGTTGTCATTTTATTTTGAATTTTAGCTAAGAGCTTCTGGCCGTTAGCATTTAGCTTCTGGCATTTAGCTTCAATCTCTGTTATTTTATTTCTGAATTTCTTATTCGTTATTCCTTATTCGATATTTTTTTCTTCTTATTTCTTCCGACTTCTTCTTCAATCTATCAACCTAATCGCTCCCTTGTCCGCTGCCGAAACCAAACTTGCATAGGCTTTCAGGGCTTTTGAAATGTTGCGTTGACGACCAACAGGCATAAAGGCATCTTTTCCTTTTGCTTCTTCTGCTTTTCTGCGTTCGGCTAATTCATCATCCGAAATCATTAAATTTATTGAACGTAAGGTAATGTCAATTTCAATTTTATCGTCGTTTTGAATCAGTGCAATTGCACCACCACCAGCAGCTTCAGGAGAAACGTGGCCAATTGAAAGCCCTGAAGTTCCACCAGAAAATCTTCCATCGGTAATCAATGCACAATATTTATCCAGCTGCATCGATTTCAGGTACGAAGTAGGGTAGAGCATTTCCTGCATCCCCGGCCCGCCTTTTGGTCCTTCATAACGGATAACAATTACATCTCCTTTTTGAACTCCATCGCCAAGGATTCCATTTACAGCATCATCCTGCGAATTGAAAACTTTGGCCTTTCCGGTAAACTTAAAAATCGAAGGATCAACACCAGCCGTTTTAACAATACATCCGCTTTCGGCGATATTACCGTACAAAATTGCCAAACCGCCATCTTTGCTGTAGGCGTGTTCAAAATCGCGGATGCAACCTTTCTCGCGGTCGTCATCCAATTGAGTATAATAATTGTCCTGTGAACCAAGTACTAAATTTCTCCTTCCATCGCCGGGCGAAGAAAGGAATCGTTTTTTAGCGTCTTCAGATACATTTTTACCTGTTATGTCATAAGTTGCAATTGCTTCTTTCAAGGTTTTTCCGTCAATGCGGTTTACCGAAGTTTCCATTAATCCGGCACGGTCGAGCTCAGCCAAAATCGATAAAATACCACCTGCCCGGTTTACATCCTGAACGTGGTACTGTGAACTTGGCGAAACCTTGCATAAGTTTGGTGTAACACGCGAAAGACGATCGATATCTGCCATTGTAAAATCAACTTCTGCTTCGTGTGCAATTGCCAGCAAATGCAAAACTGTGTTTGTTGAACCGCCCATTGCAATATCAAGTTTCATGGCATTCAAAAATGCATCGCGCGTTCCAATATTCCTTGGAAGCACTTTATCGTTTCCATCAAAATAGTAAGATTTTGTGGCTGCAACAATTTTTTCCACTGCTTCTTCAAATAATCTTTTTCGGTTAGCATGGGTTGCAACTATTGTTCCGTTTCCGGGGAGAGCCAACCCAATTGCTTCGGCAAGGCAGTTCATCGAGTTAGCTGTAAACATTCCTGAACACGATCCGCACGTTGGACAAGCATTTTGTTCAATTACAGAAAGTTCTTCATCTGAAACCGACTGATCGGCAGCCATAACCATTGCGTCAACCAAGTCATATTTTGTGCTGCCAACGGTGCCGGCTTCCATTGGTCCGCCGGAAACAAAAACTGCCGGGATATTCAAGCGCATAGCGGCCATCAACATTCCAGGCGTAATTTTATCGCAATTCGAAATGCAAACCATCGCGTCAACTTTGTGACCGTTACACATATATTCAACACTGTCGGCAATTACGTCGCGAGATGGCAAGGAATAAAGCATTCCGTCATGCCCCATTGCAATTCCATCGTCAATGGCAATTGTATTGAATTCGGCGGCAAAAAAACCGTGTTTTTCAATCAACCCTTTAATGTGTTGCCCAATGTCGTGCAAATGCGCGTGGCCTGGCACAAACTGTGTAAACGAATTTACCACAGCAATTACCGGTTTCCCAAATTGTTCTTCTTTCATTCCGTTTGCACGCCAAAGGCTTCTGGCTCCAGCCATTCTGCGGCCTTGTGTGGTTGTGTCGCTTCTTAGTGGTATTTGCATTTTATATCGAATTTTAAAAATTTATATTATTAAAAAAGCCTTCCCCGTTTTCGGAAAAGGCTTGTAAATATTTTAATTCTACACAATAAACTAACCTCTCCCAGAACATTCAAGAATGACCACCACGAGGACTAGAATATATGCGGAAAATAATTTCATTCGTTTTTTGTTAAACTAAGGGCAAATGTAAAAAAACAATTTAAAAAGCAAAACGAATTGAAATTAAATTCTTGCTTTTACTATGAAAATTAAAGTTAAGGAAGTCTTTTACTGTAAAATTTAAAATTCAAAGCCAAATTGAGGCTCAAGATTTTGTGTTTAAAACACTTGATTTGTTTGTTTTTTTTGTTTTGCAACGGCATGTTCAAATCAACCGTTTACCTGTTTCGATTGGTATGTTTTAACTTTTTCAGCAATTACACTTTCAATATCTTCGAGATATTCCAGTGGAATTGAGTTTAGAATTTTAGTAATGTCGATTACTTTTTCTGTCCTTTTTATGGTTTGCAACGGATGTGTTAAATCAAGCTGAACATCTTTTTCCGGCACCCATTCACATAAATCGTTGGGCGTACAACATAAAATGATGCACAATTTTTCAAGTTCGTTCATATTTAGCCTTGCCACGCGGTTATTTTTAACTTTTGTAGCGAAATTTTGTGAAAACCCCGCCTTCGACAGATAAGTGAATGGCTTTTCTATACCTCTGGCTTTGAAAATGCGGTTAAAATTGTACCTGATCATGATTTTGTTTTTTTATTTTTAATATACCAGGAGATAAAACTACTTAAATTTTGGGTTAATGTCGATTGTTTTCAACCTGAAAGAATTAAATTACACTTCGCAAGATTAAAATTACACTTTGTAAGATTAAAATTACACTTTACAATGTTCAAATT